>NZ_UQXD01000002.1 GCF_900544955.1 uncultured Oscillibacter sp. | reverse complement strand
CGCCGGGGAACGCCCCTTTGCGGCTTTGCGGCGTACCCACTGGGGAACGCCTATTTGCCCTTTTGCGGCGCCTGCGGCGGCGGACCGCCGCGGGGCCGTTTCGACAGACGGAGACCGGGGGCGCGATTGCGCCCCCGGTGGTTTTCCGCCGGGCTCAGCCCAGCAGGTAGCGGTATTTCGTCAGGACGGTCAGGATGAGAACCTCGATGTCCGGCGGCAGGTCGTTGGGCTGGTCCAGATCCACGTTCTGCACCTTGCCCTGGAGGCGGACCAGCACCTTGTTTCCGCCCAGCGGCAGGAAACCGGCGTTTTTCTCGCTCTCGGAGAAACCGTTGCCGTCCAGGAACAGGGTGAATTTGTCCCGGTAGGGGGCGGAGTCGTAGGGGCAGAACACGGCGCAGTTGCCGCACTCGTTGCACATCCGGTCCACGTGGAGGATCTGGCGGCGGCCGTCCGGCAGCTCAATGACCACGTTGGCCCGGTTGGGGCACACGTCGACGCAGACCTCGCACACCGTGTTGCAGGAGAGGCACCGGTCCCCCTCGCACTTGGCGGAGCGGCAGAGGGTGCCCTTCTTGGCCAGGGCCGCCTCCCGGGAGGGCCGGGCCTCCTCGGGGATGGAGAATCGGTGGGCCGCGCCGATGACGGCGTTGGCGAAGCCCTGGGCGTCGGCGATGCCCTCCACCACCGTGGCGGGGCCCCGCATGGCGTCGCCGCCGGCGTAGACACCGGGGAGGTTGGTCTGGAAATCGGGGATGCCCCGCTGGTCCACCTGGATGCCGTTTCGGGTGAAGAGGTCGCTGTCCACCCGCTCGCCCACGGCGGAGAGCACGGTGTCGCAGTCGATGGAGACGTACTCGCCGGTGGGCTCCGGCGTCCGGCGGCCCCGGGCGTCCGGCGCCCCCAGGCGCATGGTTTCGCACACCAGCTTGCCGTCCTTCTGCTCCACAGGAGCCACCAGCTCCAAAAAGCGGACGCCGTCCCGCATGGCCAGCTCCAGCTCCTCGGCGTCGGCGGGCATGTACTTCCGGCTGCGGCGGTAGACCAGGGTGGAGGACTTGGCCCCCGCCCGCAGGGCCGCCCGGGCGGCGTCCATGGCGGTGTTGCCGCCGCCCACCACTGCCACGTGGCCCAGGGGCACCTCCGCGCCGGCCTTCAGGTCCTTCAGCCAGCCGATGACGGGCACCACGTTGCCGGGGATGTCCAGCTTTCCCGCCTTCCAGGCGCCCACGGCGAAGAGAATATGGGTGTAGCCCTGGGCCTTCAGCTCCGCCACGGAGGGACCCTCCGTGTGCAGGCGGACCTCCGCCCCCATCCGCTCCATCAGGGCGATGTCCCTGTCGATGGCCGCATCGCTGATGCGGAAGGCGGGGATCACCTGGCGGACGATGCCGCCCAGGCTGCCGGAGCGCTCGAAGAGGGTGACGGGGATGCCCGCCCGGCCCAGGAAGTAGGCGGCGGCGATGCCGGTGGGACCGCCGCCGATGACGGCCGCCTTCACGGTGCCGCCGGCGGGGACGGGAGGCCGCATGCCGGACAGGAGGGCGTCGTACCCCCGCTCCGCCGCCACCAGCTTGGTGGAGCGGATCTGGACGGACTCCTCATAGAAATTCCGAGTGCACTTGGTCTGGCAGCGGTGGGCGCAGATGGTGCCGGTGATGAAGGGCAGGGGGTTTTTCTCCGTGATGAGCCGGAGGGCGTCGGCGTACCGCCCCTTGCGGCACAGCTCGATGTACTCCGGAATGTCCTGCTGGATGGGGCAGCCGCCCTTGCAGGGGGCGGTGTAGCAGTCCAGCAGGGGCACCTTCTCATAGAGCTTGCGCCGGGGCAGGGGCTTGACGGCCTTCACGTGGCCGGGGTCGGTGCGGGCCGCCCGGGCCAGGGCCTCGATCCCCTCCACGTCCACCCCGGTAAAGGGCTGGAAGGGCTGGCGGTCCAGGAGGTCGCCGATCTGGGTGAAGCGCTGGTAGCCGCCGGGCTTGAGCTCCGTGGTGGCCATGGTGATGGGCCAGATGCCGCAGGCGAACAGCTCGCCGATGTTGAAGGCGTCGGCGCCGCCGGCGTAGGAGATGCGGAGCCTGCCGTCAAACTCCCGGGCCAGCCGGGCGGCCATGGCGGTGGTGAGGGGGAAGAGGGACTTGCCCGCCATGTACATCTCCTCGCTGGGCAGCTCCCCGGCCTTCACGTCCACGGGGAAGGTGTTGGAGAGCTTCAGCCCGAACTCCAGGCCCTGGGCCCGGGCCAGCACCAGGAGGCGGCGGAACATGGGCACCGCGTCGCCGTACTGGAGGTCCTCCCGGAAGTGGTGCTCGTCGAAGGCGATGTAGTCGTAGCCCATGCCGTCCAGAATGGAGCGGGCGGTGTCGTAGCCCAGGAGGGTGGGGTTGCACTTGACGAAGGTGTGGAGGTGCTTTTTCTCCAGCAGGTAGCCGGCGATGCGCTCAATCTCCTCCGGCGGGCAGCCGTGGAGGGTGGACACCGTGACGGAGCCGGAGACCCGGGGGGAGATGGCGTCGATATAGGCGGCCTCGCTGGGGAAGAACTCCTTCATCACCCGCAGGCACTCTTGGAAGACGGGGGTGGCGGAGGCGTCGGCCATGCCGTTGAGGAAGCCATCGATCTTCTCCCCCTGGATGCCCGCCAGGTCGTAGCCCACGCTCATATTGAAGACGAAGCCCTCCGGGTTGCCCAGGCCGTAGACCTTGGAGAGGAGCTTGAGGGCGCACCACGCCTTTACGTACTCCTCAAAGGCCTGCTGGACGGTGAGCTCCGTGGACCACTCGCAGTTGTAGCACTCGTCCTCCGCCAGAATGCAGGGGCGGTTGATGCAGGCGGCCAGCTCCGCGCCGTCCATCTTCTGGACGGTTTTCAGCTCGAAGAACCGGGCGCCGGCGAAGTAGCCCGCCACGATGTTCTGGGCCAGCTGGGTGTTGGGCCCGGCGGCGGGGCCGAAGGGGGTCTCGATGGTCTCGCCGAAGATGGGCAGCTTTTTCACACCTGCCCGGTAGGGCCGGTGGACCCCGAAGACGGCGCCCTCCCGCCGGTACTCCGTGGTGATCCAGTTCAGCAGCTCCCGGAAGGGGATGGGGGTCATCAGTTCAGACATGGGGCGAATCCTCCTTGTAAGTATGAGTCGGGAGAGCGGCGGGGGAGGGATCCCCCTTTCGCCCTCAGGGGTTCAGCCGGTTCCAGAGCTTGGTGGAGACCTCCAGAATGTGGGCGTTGACGGCCTCCTCGTCGATGTCCGTCAGCTGGCGGTCCCGCATCAGGACCCTGCCGCCCACCATGGTGGTCTGGCACTGGCGGCCGGTCATGCCGAAGAGCATGTGGCCGTCGATGTTGGCGTCGGAGAAGGGGGTGAAGGGCTTGTAGTCCATCACGATGACGTCCGCCGCCGCGCCGGGCTTCAGCACCCCCAGAGTGGGGAAGCCGCAGCGGGCCGCCATTTTGGCGTTGTTTTGGAAGAGCATCCCCGTCACCTCCTGCCAGCCCACGCCGGGGAGGCAGGCGTTGTGCCGCTGGGCGCACAGGGCCACCTTGAGGCTCTCCAGCATGTCGTTGGTGTAGGCGTCGGTGCCCAGGCCGATGAGAATGCCCCGCTGGTAGAGCTGGAGCACCGGGGAGATGCCCACGGCATTGCCCATGTTGCTCTCCGGGTTGTTGACGCACATGGTGTTTGTAGCCCGGATGAGCTCCATCTCGGCGGTGTTCACGTGGATGCAGTGGCCCAGGATGGTCTTCTCCCCCAGAATGCCGTGGTCCTGGAGCCGCTGGACCGGGCGGCGGCCGTAGGTCTGGAGGCTGTCGTACACGTCGTTCATGCCCTCGGAGACGTGGATGTGGTAGCCCACCCGGCCGCCGTTGGCGGCGGCCATCCGCTCGAAGGTCTTGTCCGAGATGGTGAAGAGGGCGTGGCCGCCGAACATGGGCTTGAGCATGTCGCTGGGGTTTTTCTCGCACCAGTCGATGAAGTCCCGGTTCTCCTGGACGGCCTGGATCGACTTCTCCTCCCCGTCCCGGTCGCTGACCTCGTAGCACAGGCTGGCCCGCACCCCCATCTCCCGGGTCACCTCCGCGATCTGCATGAGGGAGCCGGGGATTTCACAGAAGGAGGCGTGGTGGTCGAAGAGGGTGGTGACGCCCTGCTTGATGCTGTCCATCACCAGGGCCTGGGCGGAGGCCCGGGTGGCCGCCAGGTCTAGGTGGCGGTCGATGTACCACCACTGGCCGTCCAGCACCTCGTAGAAATTGGTGGGGGCGAAGCCGCGGATGCTGAGGCCCCGGGCCAGGGCGGAGTAGATGTGGGTGTGGGCGTTGATGAGGCCGGGCATGATGACGCCGCCGCGGGCGTCCACAAACTCCGCCTGGGGGTACTTAGCCCGCAATTCTTCGGTGGCGCCCACCTCCAGGATGGCGCCGCCGTCGGTGACCACGCCGCCGTCGGGCAGGTAGCCGGGGCCGGCGGGGTCCCGGGTGATGACTTTGCCGTTTGCCAGTAGGATCATATCAAAAACCTCCTTGTGTTGGTCTCCCGGAGATAAAGAAAAGGCGTCTCAAACCGGCAATGGCTTGAAACACCTATCGACGGCAAAGGAAGACAGGTGTCAGCCCGTGCGCGCAGCACTTCGTTCCAGCCATCCATCTTTGCTTATGGCTTTATTGTACCGGATGGGGGGCTGAATTGCAAGAAGGCGGTCTGAAAAATTTTTTGCCTGATTTTGTACAGAACGCCGGAGGAGGGGGGAATTGACAAAAGGGCATATCCTTTGGTATTCTGGACAGGCTTTATTTGAAATGGAAAGGGATTGCTTATGCTGGCAAACATCATCTCCACCCTGAGCGATTGGCTCTACACCTATGTGCTGGTGGCCCTACTGCTGGCGGCGGGGCTGTATTTCACCCTCCGCACCCGCTTTGTGCAGGTGCGGCTCTTCGTCGAGGCCTTTCGGGTCCTGCGGGAGAAGACCCACGGGGACGGCGTGTCCTCCTTCCAGGCGCTGATGATCTCCACCGCCTCCCGGGTGGGCACCGGCAACATCGCCGGGGTGTCCATCGCCATCTGCGTGGGCGGCGTGGGGGCGGTGTTCTGGATGTGGGTGGTGGCCCTGTTGGGCGGCGCCTCCGCCTTCATCGAGAGCACCCTGGCCCAGATTTACAAGGTCCGCGACGGCCAGGGGGGCAGCCGGGGCGGCCCCGCCTATTACATCGAGCGGGTGCTGGGCAGCCGGAAGGTGGCGGCGGCCTTCTCCGTGTGCCTGCTGCTGACCTATCTGGTGGGCTTCAACATGGTGGCCTCCTACAACCTGATGGACGCCTTCTCCGGCTACGCCTTCTTCACCGAGGGCGCCCCCACGGTGGTGGGGGCGGTGCTGGCGGCGGTCACGGCGGTGTGCATCTTCGGCGGCGGGAAGCGGCTCTCCCGGGTGACGGGGGTGCTGGTGCCGCTGATGGGCGGGGCCTACGTGCTGGTGGCCTTGGGAATGACCCTGGCGCATATCCAGTTGGTGCCGGGGGTGCTGGCGGCCATCTTCCAAAACGCCTTCGACTTCCAGGCCATCTTCGGCGGCTTCACCGGCTCCGCCATGATGCACGGCATCAAGCGGGGGCTGTTCTCCAACGAGGCGGGTGTGGGCTCCGCCCCCAACGCGGCGGCGGCTGCGTCGGTGTCCCACCCGGTGAAGCAGGGGCTGGCCCAGATGCTCTCCGTGTTTTTGGACACCCTGGTGATCTGCACCGCCACCGCCTTTTTGTGCCTGTGCTCCGGCGTGGCGCCGGACCCGGCCCTCAAGGGTGTGCCCTACGTCCAGGCGGCTCTGGCGGGGACCTTCGGCGAGGCCGGGCACTGGTTCATCACCGTCACCACGCTGCTCTTCGCCTTCACCACCATCCTGGGTAACTACTATTACTGCGAGAGCAACCTCCAGTACCTGCTGCGCCGGGACGCCCGGCGGTGGGAGATGGCGGTGTTCCGGCTGGTGGCGGCGGCCATCGTGTTCCAGGGAGCACGGATGGACTTCTCCCTGGTGTGGGACACGGCGGACGTGACCATGGGCCTCATGGCCCTGATCAACCTGCCCGCCATTTTGCTGCTGGCAAAGCCCGCCCTGCTGGCGCTGGAGGATTACACGCGCCAGAAGCGGCTGGGGCGGGACCCGGTGTTCCGGGCGGCGGACATCGGACTCCGGGACCGGACGGAATTTTGGAATTGACAAAGGAGGGCGCCGAGGCGCCCTCCTTTTTTGGCAAATTTTCCAGGGATACGGCGCCGAAATTTTACAAAAGATACTTGAAAAACGATGCGACATCGTGTAATATAGTTTCACAAACTATATTACAAGGTAATTGCATACCGTAAGCTGCAATCAAGGAGAGGACTTCATGCGGAACTTTTTCACCCACGCCCAGGACCCGGTGAGCTGCGGGACCCACGCCATCGGCGCGGCGGCGGCCTTTGGCGGCGGCGTGCTGTTTTTGATCCGGGCGGTGCGGGACGGGGCGCCGGTGGTGGCCCTGGCCGCCGCCATGTGCTTTTGCCTGTCTATGGTGGCGCTGTACGCCGCCAGCGCCCTCTACCACTTCTATCCGGGGGACGCCGACAGCGGCGGCGTGAAGCTGCGGCTGCGGAAGCTGGACCACAGCATGATCTACGTGCTGATTGCCGGGAGCTACACCCCCTTTTCCCTGGTGCTGCTGCCCCGGCCCAAAGGGCTGTGGTTCTGCCTGGCGCTGTGGGCGGTGGCCATTGCGGGGACGCTGGTGAAACTGCTGTGGATGCATGCGCCCCGGGTGCTGTCCACTGCGGCCTATCTGGCCATGGGCTGGGCGGTGCTGTTCGTGTGGCGGGACTTTGCGGCCCTGAGCCGGCCCTGTCTGCTGCTGGTGACCCTGGGGGGCGTGTGCTACTCCGTGGGGGCCGTGATCTATGCCGTGAAACGGCCCAATCTGTCGGCGGAGTGGACCTTTCACGAGCTGTTCCACCTGTTGATCCTGGCGGGCTCCTTTTTTCACTATCTGGCCGTGTACTTCTGCGTACTGTAAAAGAGAGGGTATCTATGGAAGCTGCAATTTCTTCGAGACAATATGCCGCCCTGCGGGCCAAGGTGGTCCGGCGGGCCAGAACCCGGGCGCTGAACGAGCCGCCCCGGCTGACGGTGGGGGAGGAGGCCTTCAACGCCGCCAGCCACGGGGCGGGAGCCCTGCTGGGCGCGGCGGCCATGGCGGCGCTGCTGGGGAAGTCCCAGGGGCCGCTGGAGGTGCTGGCCGCCTGGGTGTACGGCGTCAGCATGATCTTCATGATGCTGGCCAGCTGCGTGTACCACGCCATGCCCGCCGGCTCTAAGGCCAAGCGGGTGCTGCGGCGGTTTGACTACACCTCCATCTACCTGCTCATCGGCGGCACCTTCGCCCCCATTTTGCTGGTCTACGTGGGGGGCGCCCTGGGTGTGGCGCTGTTCTGCTTGCAGTGGGGGGTCATCCTCTTCGGCGTGACTATGGTGGCGGTGTTCGGCCCGGGCCGCTGGCGGCCGCTGCACTTCACGCTGTATTTCCTCATCGGCTGGAGCGGGCTGCTGTTTTTGCCGGACTTCTACCGCAACGACCTGCCGCTGCTGTCCTTCATCCTGCTGGGCGGGCTGGTCTACACCCTGGGGATGATTCCCTTCGCCCGGAAGGGGAAGTACAACCACTGCATCTGGCACGTCTTCGTGCTGGCCGCCGCGGCCCTCCAGTGGGTGGGCGTCTATACGCGCATCTACTGAGGCCGCCGGGCAAGCGTCCGCGGCGCTTATTCGGGGAGGCCGGGGCCCGCTGAGCGGCTCATGCACCTGTGGGCCGGAACCGTGCGCTGGCTGCTCCGCCGTGAGGCGCCGGGCGGCTGCTTGGACAGGCCGAGGGGGCCGGGAACTTCTGTTCCCGGCCCCCTTTTGTCTTCCAAAATCCTCCGCCGGAGCGGTTTTACCCCTGCTTCCGCCGGGCAATCTGGGGCATGGCGGCCCCAAAGAAACACAGGGCGGCGGCAGCCCACGCCGAAGAATGCCCCAGAAATCCGGCGGCGCCGAAACAGAGCGCGGGGAGGTACCACAAAAAGCAGCCTTTTTCACACCGATTCCCCCCGCTCCGACATCCGTTTTTTGTCCATGATAGCACAGGAGGAGCGGACATGCAATCGGGTGTATTTGAAGTCCCTGTTGCAGATATGTGTAGCGATCAGGTGCGGCGAACCGGTCCTATGTCGCAATAGCCCCAAAATCCCTACACTGAAGATGTGTCGTGATTTTGGGGCTATTATTGCGCCTGATACCCAATAAGGCGTACTTAAATCAGCCAGACAAACCAGAAGTTGATTGTATTCTATTAGAGCAGATAATTGTTATCCCGATTTGCAACAAAAAAATCTATCAGTTTATATGTTGCATATCCCCCAGCAACCAATGGCTCACTATCACAAAGTTCCTTTGCTTCCTCACGGCTTTCTACTTTTAAGATATACATACCTGCCACCCCTGGATAACCTTTAAACACGCCGCAGATTTCCAGCTTATTCTCATCATCTAATTTTTTTATGTTTGCAACGTGTTCTTCTACCACTTTCTTTGTGATTCTATTGTAGGTCTTACTTTTCTCAATCATCATCATATACATTGATTTTTCCATATTCCAATCTCCTTTCGATTTGTCGAGTACGCCTTTTCTGCCAAAAAGGCGTACTTTACCAATAGGACACACTTAAATCAGCCCTACAAACCTTAATGAATTGTTTTGCTATACAACAAACATTGTAGCGGTACTTTTTTATCTTTCAAGTCAATTACTACATCTTTTGCTTCTGATTTCGTAAATCCTCGGTGTTCATAAAACTGATAGGTGCAGGCACTGTCGGTGTAGAGATAAACCAGTTTCCCCGGTTCTTCCGCTTCAAATGCGGAAAGCAGGGCTGTGCCAACCCCCTTGACTTTACATTCCGGGTCGGCAGCAAGGAAAACTATTTCCCCATCAGGTTCCTGCTTTTTGCGGAAAGACGCAAACATCTCTTTATTCGCTGTGTCATATGCGCCAACACCTTCCCCTGCAACGATGTTTTGCATAATATCAAATGCTTTCACAAAGATTGTTCGCCAAAAGCTATGGTGTCGTTTTTTCTCCCCCTTCATATCAGCAAGCAACACGCCAACAAAACAATCGTTCACATACGCACCGTAGGCTTTCGTTGACCGATTCAACTCCATGTGCCAGAAATATTTGCTATACAGAGAAAGAATGGTTTCGTTGTCCATATACCAATCCAAGTGCATTCCTTGAATTGCAAACTTCTGCGCCTTTTTATAATCCTTCTTTTGCATTTCTCTTATTTCAACCATATTTACCCCGCAAACTGGAATTTGTCGTGCTGCGCCCTCCCCGCCTCATACCACTTACTTTTTTATATTTTATCATATGAACCTGTTCCTCTCAAGGCTGTTTGGTGAAGCTGACGGAGTTTTTGGAATGAAACGCTTGTCTACAACCGGGCCCATTTGGAAACCCGGCGGCGGACCTTGAAAGAGGGACCCGGAGGCCGCGCCCCCTGGAATCCGGCGCCCGGGTGTGCTACAATGGAACCATCTCCGTCAGGCGCCCGGCCCCGGTGCTCCGGGCGTAGTTTGTGAAGGGGGCGCTGCGGCATGGACTATCTCGCACATCTCTCCGAGGACCATCGGGAACAGACCGTCCTGGACCATCTGGAGGGCACGGCGGCGCTGTGCCGGGACTTTGCGGCCGCCTTCGGCGCGGAGGAGCAGGGGCGGCTTGCCGGACTGGCCCACGACCTGGGAAAGTATTCCGCCGCCTTTCAAAAGCGGCTGCGGGGCGGGCCGAAGGTGGATCACGCCACCGCCGGCGCGTGGGAGTGTTTCCAAAGGGGGCAGGTGCCCGCCGCGTTCTGCGCGGCGGGGCATCATGGCGGCCTGCCGGACGGCGGCAGCCGCACCGACGGGCCGGACGATGCCACGCTGCTGGGGCGGATGCGCCGCGCCGAGGGGGCGGGGGTGGCGCCGTACGAGGCCTGGGCGGAGGAGCTCTCCCTGCCGCCCGCCCGTCTGCCCGCCTTTTGCGAAAAGGACCGGCTCACGGCAGATTTCTTCATCCGGATGCTGTACGCCTGCCTGGTGGACGCGGACTTTCTGGACACGGAGCGGTTTATGGAGGGGGCACCGTTGCCCCGGGGCGGCGGCGGGGACATCCCGGCGCTGTGCGACCGCCTGAAGCGGCACATCTCCGATTGGTTTCCGCCGAAGAACGAGCTGAACGCCCTGCGCTGCCAGGTGCTGGAGGCGTGCCTGACCCAGGGGGAGGAGCGGGCGCAGGGGCTGTTCACCCTGACGGTCCCCACCGGCGGGGGCAAAACCGTAGCGTCCCTGGCCTTCGCCCTGCGCCACGCCCGCGCCCACGGGCTGCGGCGGGTGGTCTACGTGATTCCCTACCTGTCCATCATCGAGCAGACCGCCCAGGTGTTCCGGGAGATCCTGGGGCCCGAGAACGTGCTGGAGCACCACTCCAATGTGCTGTACGACACCGGCGGGGAGGAGGAGCTGACGCCGGAGGCCGCCAGGCTGGCGCGCGCCACCGAGAATTGGGACATGCCCGTGATTGTGACGACGGCGGTCCAGTTCTTTGAATCCCTCTACGCAAACCGGGCCTCCAAGTGCCGGAAGCTCCACCGCCTGGCGGGCAGCGTGGTCATTTTCGACGAGGCGCAGATGCTGCCGCTGCCCTACTTGCGGCCCTGCGTTTCGGCCATCTCCCAGCTGACGGCCCACTACAACGTCTCGGCGGTATTGTGCACGGCTACGCAGCCCGCCCTTTTGCCGCTGTTCCAGGAGTTTTTGCCCGGCGTCTCCATCCCCGAGCTGTGCCCGGAGGCCCTTTTCCGCAGCCCGGTGTTCCGGCGCACCGTCTTTCAGTGGGCGGGGACGCTGGGCTGGGCGGAGGCGGCGGAGCGGATGGACCGGGAGAAGCAGGTGCTGTGCATCGTCAACAGCCGGAAGGCCGCCAGGACCGTGTACGGCGGCCTCACCGGCGAGGGCCTCTTCCATCTCTCCACGCTGATGACGCCGGTCCACTGGCAGCGGGTGCTGGCGGAGGTGCGCCGGCGGCTGAAAGCGGGGCTGCCCTGCCGGGTCGTCTCCACCTCGCTGATCGAGGCCGGGGTGGACGTGGACTTTCCCACGGAGCTGCGGGAGATGGCGGGGCTGGATTCCCTGCTCCAGGCCGCCGGGCGGTGCAACCGGGAGGGAAACCGCCCCGCCGGGGAGAGCGTCGTCGTCATCTTCCAGCCGGAGGAGCCGCCTCCGCCCCTGTTTTCCCCGGCCATTGCCGCGGCGCGGACGGCCATGGAGCGGCACGAGGACCTGGCGAGTCCGGAGGCGGTGAACTGCTACTTCTCCGAGCTGCTGGACCTCCGGGGCCCGGAGGCCCAGGACAAAAAGGGCATCCTCCCGCGCATCGGGGAGGGGGATTTCCCCTTCCGGACGGTGGCGGAGCGGTTCCGCCTCATAGAGACCGACACTCGCACGGTGTACATTCCCCTGGACGGCGGCGAGGTGCCGGTGGCGCGGCTGCGGCAGGGGGAGCGCTCCAGGGAGCTGTTCCGGGAGCTGGGGCTGTACGGCGTGTCCGTCTACGCCCGGCATTTCCAGGCGCTGGACGAAGTGGGCGGCCTGGAGCTGCTGGAGGACGGCAGCGCGGTGCTGACGGACCCGGCGCTGTACGACCGCAGGACCGGCCTGACTTTGGAGCCGGTGGGCGGACAGGCGCTGCTGTGGTGAGAAACGGGCGAAAGCGGAACAGATCTGTTCCGCTTTCGCCCGTTTTTGCAGACAAAACCGCCGTGCATGTCCCTTCCCGGAGGAACCTCCCGGAAGATTTCCGGCGCGGAACCGGAACCCTTTGGATGGAATCGTTTTCAAAGCGGCAGAGGGGAAGTTCTGCTTGTCGAAAGATGGCGACGGGTGTAAAATCTTGTTAAAAGGGGGTGGTTTTTTCTGGTAGCGCAGACAGGGGGCCGGAAGAGCCGCCCGGTGGTTCCAGTCCCTCAAAAAGGAAAGGAGTTGAGAGTGTGCCCATCTGTGTAGAGGTCTGGGGGGACTTTGCCTGCTTCACCCGGCCGGAGATGAAGGTGGAGCGGGTGAGCTACGACGTGATGACGCCGTCCGCCGCCCGGGGCCTGATTGAGAGCGTGTTTTGGCATCCGGGGCTGCGGTGGTCCATTGACCGCATCCACGTGCTCCGGCCGATCCGCTTCACAAACCTGCGCCGCAACGAGGTCAAATCCACCGTCAGCGCCCGCACCGCCAGGACGGCCATGGAGCGGGGGCGGGGGGAGCTGTACCTGGTGACGGCGGAGGACATCCAGCAGCGGGCCTCGCTGCTGCTGCGGGACGTGCGGTATGTGATCGAGGCCCATTTCGACACGACGGACCGGGCCGCCCCCGGCGATAACCCGGGGAAGTTCCAGGAGATCGTCCAGCGGCGGCTGCGGAAGGGGCAGGCGTACAGCGAACCGTATCTGGGCTGCCGGGAGTTTCCGGCGGCGTTTGCCCCCTGCGCGGAGATTCCCCCCTGCCCGGAGGAGCTGAAGGGGGAGCGGGACCTGGGCTACCTGCTCTACGACATGGACTACAGCGACCCGGAGAACATCCGTCCCCGGTTTTTCCACGCGATCCTCCGAGACGGTGTGCTGACGGTGCCGCCCTGGGACAGCGGGGAGGTGGTCGGATGATTTTGCAGGCCTTGGTGGGGCACTATGAGGACCTGGTGGCCCGGGGAGAGATCGCCCAGCCCGGCTGGACCCGGGGCAAGGCCGCCTACGCCCTCTGCCTGGACGATCAGGGGCGGCTGGTGCAGGTCGCGTCGCTGCTGACGGAGCCGGCCAAGGGGAAGAAGCCGGTCCCCCGGGCGATGGAGCGGCTGCCCGCGCCGGTGAAGCGGAGTGTGGACGTGACGGCCAACTTCCTGTGCGATAACTCCGGCTACCTGCTGGGCATCGACGGCAAGGGCAACCCCCAGCGGACGCGCAAGTGCTTTGCCGCCGGCAAGGCCCTCCATGAGCGGCTGCTCACCGGGGTGGATTCCCCGGCGGCCCGGGCGGTGCTGGCCTTCTTTCAGACCTGGGAGCCGGAGGCGGCCGCCGCCCACCCGGCGCTGCTGGATGCGCCGGAGGCCGTCTCCTCCGGGGCCAATCTGGTCTTCCGGTACGACGGCGCCTTTGTCCATGAGGACCCCGCCGTGCGGGAGGCCTGGCAGGCCGCCTACGACGAGGCGGAGGACGGTCCCCGGATGACCTGCCTGGTGACGGGGAGGGAGGCCGTGGCGGAGGCCGTCCATCCGGCCATCCGCGGCGTCCAGGGGGCCCAGTCCAGCGGCGCCGCCCTGGTGTCCTTCAACGCCCCGGCGTTCTGCTCCTACGGAAAGGAGCAGAACTACAACGCGCCGGTGGGCAAATACGCGGCCTTCGCCTACACGGCGGCGCTGAACCACCTGCTGGCCGACCGGGAGCACGTGATCCGCGTGGGGGACACCACGGTACTCTGCTGGTCCGAGGGGGGCGAGGACGCCTATCCGTCGGTGTTCGGGGCCTTCGCCTTCGGCGCCCGGTCCGGCCTCTATACGGAGCGGGAGCTGCGGGAGACGGTGCAGCGTCTGCTCCGGGGAAGCCCCGTCCAATGGGAAGGGACGCTGCTGGATGACAAAAAGCCCTTTTACGTCCTGGGCCTGGCCCCCAACGCCGCCCGGCTGTCCGTCCGCTTCTTCCTGCGAGACTCCTTCGGCGGATTTTTGCATCATGTCCAGGCGCATTACGACCGCCTGGAGATCGAACGGCCCGCCTACGACAAGTTTGAGACCCTTCCCATCTGGAAGGTGCTGGGGGAGACCGTCAACCAAAACACCCGGGACAAGGCCCCCGTCCCCGGCATGTCCGGGGAGCTGCTCCGGTCCGTCCTGCTGGACGCGCCGTACCCCGCCACCCTTTTGAACGGCGCGGTGCTCCGCATCCGCGCCGAGCACGCGGTCACCCGTGGCCGTGCCGCCATCCTCAAGGCGTATTATTTGCAGAACACCCACCGGGATGTTCCAAAGGAGGTTTTGACCGTGTCCCTGAACCCAGAGTGCACCGACGTCCCCTATACG
Organism: uncultured Oscillibacter sp.; assembly: GCF_900544955.1. Classification (GTDB taxonomy): domain Bacteria; phylum Bacillota; class Clostridia; order Oscillospirales; family Oscillospiraceae; genus Oscillibacter. The sequence goes on along the minus strand of NZ_UQXD01000002.1, from coordinate 88,715 downwards.
CTGGGCCGGCTGTTCTCCGTGTTGGAGGCGGTTCAGTCCGCCGCCAATCCCCGGATCAACACCACCATCGTGGATCGGTACTTCAACACCGCGGCGTCCACCCCCGGCCGCATCTTCCCGGTTCTGCTGAGCCTGACGCAAAAGCACCTGCGGAAGCTGGGGCCCGGCGGAAGAGTTTTCTACCAAAAGAAGATCACGGAGTTGCTGGGCATTCTCGCCCAGGAGCTTCCGCCCCGCCTGAACCTGCCCCAGCAGGGCGCGTTCCAGCTGGGCTACTATCACCAGACACAGAAGCGGTATGCAAAAAAGGAGGAGAACGGACATGTCTGACGTGATTCGCAATCGCTATGAGTTTGTCATCCTGTTCGACGTGGAGAACGGAAATCCCAACGGCGACCCCGACGCGGGCAACATGCCCCGGGTGGACCCGGAGACCGATCTCGGCCTCGTCACGGACGTGTGCCTGAAGCGGAAGATCCGCAACTATGTGGAGACGGTAAAGGAGGACGCCACCGGCTACCGCATCTATGTGAAGGAGGGCGTTCCCCTGAACCGCAGCGACGCGGAGGCCTTCGCCGAGCTGGAGGTGACGGAGAAGACCGCCAGGGAGAAAAAGAAGGCCGACCCGGAGCTGGACCGGAAGGTGCGGGACTGGATGTGCCGGAATTTCTACGATATCCGCACCTTCGGCGCCGTGATGACCACCTTTATGAAGGCCGCCCTGAACTGCGGCCAGGTCCGCGGCCCCGTGCAGCTGGGCTTTGCCCGCAGCGTGGAGCCCATCCTGCCCCAGGAGGTCACCATCACCCGCGTGGCCATCACCACCGAGGCGGACGCGGAGACGAAGGGGACGGAGATAGGCCGGAAGTACATCGTGCCCTACGGCCTCTACCGGTGCGAGGGCTATATCTCCGCCAACCTGGCCCGCAAGACCACCGGCTTTTCGGAGGAGGACCTGGCGCTCTTGTGGGAGGCCATCCTCAACATGTTCGAGCACGACCACTCCGCCGCCCGGGGAAAGATGGCCGTGCGGGAGCTGATTGTGTTCAAGCACGACAGCGAGCTGGGCTGCGCCCCGGCCCACAAGCTCTTCGAGTGCGTCCGGGTGCGGCGCAGAGTGCCGGACGACCCGGCCCCGGCCCGCTCCTATCAGGACTACATCGTGACCGTGGACGAAGATTCCCTGCCGGAGGGCGTCACCTGCACGCGGATGGGGTGATTGATCAGGAGGAGGACTACCTCCTCCTCTCCGGCTTCCAGCATTTTCGGTTCTGCCGCCGCCAGTGGGCCCTCATCCACATTGAAAACCAATGGGCGGAGAATCTCCGGACGGTGGACGGCGCCCTGATGCACCAGGCCGCCCATGACAAGGGGTTTCAGGAGAGCCGGGGAGACCTGCTCATCACCCGGGGCCTGTCCGTCTTTTCCCCGTCCCTGGGAGTGTCCGGCCAGTGCGACGTGGTGGAGTTCCGCCGGGACCCGTCCGGCGTTTCGCTGCACGGCCGGGAGGGGCTGTGGCAGCCCTACCCCGTGGAGTATAAGAAGGGCAGGCCGAAGGAGGGCCTGGCGGACGAGCTGCAGCTGTGCGGTCAGGCCATGTGCCTGGAGGAGATGCTCTGCTGCTCCATCCCGGAGGGGGCGCTGTACTACGGAGAGCCCCGCCGACGGACGGCGGTACCGCTGACGGAGGACCTGCGCCGGGAGGTGCGGGACTGCTTGGAGGAGATGCACCGGCTGTACCAAAGGCGCCGCACGCCCCGGGTCAAGCCCACGAAGGCCTGTAACGCCTGTTCTTTGAAGGACCTGTGCCTGCCCGGACTGCTGCGGGCGAAGTCGGCCTCCGCCTACCTGCGGGAGGCCATGGAGGAGCGGGAATGAGACATCTGCTGAATACCCTCTTTGTGACGTCGGAGGACCTCTATCTGTCCCTGGACGGGGAGAACGTGGTGGCCAGCCGCGGCGGGGAGACGGTGGCCCGGTATCCGCTGCACGCGCTGCAGGGCATGGTAGTGTTCTCCTACGCGGGGGCCTCGCCGGCGCTGATGGGCGCCTGTGCGGAACGGGGGATCGGCCTTTCCTTCTGCACGCCCCGGGGGCGGTTTCTGGCCCGGGTGGGCGGACGCGGCGGCGGGAACGTGCTGCTGCGGCGCACCCAGTACCGGGCTGCCGATAGCCAGGAGGAGAGCTGCCGGATTGCGCGGACGATGATTTTCGGCAAGCTGTATAACGCCCGATGGAGCATCCTGCGGATCTGCCGGGACCACAGTCTGCGGGTGGACGGGGAGAAGCTGTCCGGCGCGGCGGAGCGGATCCGGGCGCTTTTGCCGCAGGTCCGGGAGGCGGCCTCCCTGGAGGAGCTGCGGGGCCTGGAGGGGATTGGCGCCGCCGCCTACTTTGCGGTCTTCGACGACCGGATTCTCAGCGGCAGGGAGGTCTTTTCCTTCCACGGCAGAAGCCGCCGCCCGCCGCTGGACGCCGTCAACGCCCTGCTCTCCTTTGCGTACAGCCTGCTGGCCCACGACTGCGCGTCCGCGCTGGAGAGCGTGGGCCTGGACGCCTATGTGGGGTTTCTGCACCGGGACCGCCCCGGCAGGAGCTCCCTGGCCCTGGACTTGATGGAGGAGCTGCGCCCGTGCATGGCCGACCGGTTTGTGCTGACGCTGATCAACAACCGGATGGTCGGGGGCACGGACTTCTCCTTTTCGGAAAACGGCGCCGTGCTGTTGACGGAGGCGGAGCGAAAGACCTTTTTGCAGCGCTGGCAGGAGAGGAAAAAGGACGTGCTGACCCACCCGTACCTGGGAGAAAAGCTGCCCTGGGGGATGGTGCCCTACGTGCAGGCGCTGCTGCTTGCCCGGTACCTGCGGGGGGATTTGGACGCATATCCGCCGTTTTTATGGAAGTGAGAACATGCTGGTACTGATCACGTACGACGTCAATACGGAGGACGCCGCCGGCCGGAGGAGGCTGCGCCAAATCGCAAAGCAGTGCGTCAACTACGGCCAGCGGGTCCAGTGCTCGGTGTTTGAGTGCCTGCTGGATCCCGCCCAGTGCCGGGCGCTGCAGGCGAAGTTGCTGGGCATCATGAATGCGGAGAAGGACAGCCTGCGCTTTTACTACCTGGGAAACCGCTATGAGAACAAGATCGAGCATTTTGGAGCCAAGACCGCCTATCTGCCGGAGGAACCCATGATTATTTGAGTGCGAAGTGGAAGCAAACAGCGGAAAGCGGAGTGGTTCGCACAGTGCGGAAGGGGCCGTTTTGGCATTTAGCAAGGGGAAAACGCGGTTTTTCTGGGAAAATGACGGGGAATGTGTCCCAAATTTGTGAATGCTATATAGAAACGCGCAGGGATTCTGTGCACTTTTGCAGTCGCGCCCCGCGAGGGGCGCGTGGATTGAAACAAAGGGGACAAGGGTGAGACAATCTCCGGCATGGTCGCGCCCCGCGAGGGGCGCGTGGATTGAAACATACAGCAGGCAGTCAGGAGAAAGACACCATGAAGTCGCGCCCCGCGAGGGGCGCGTGAATTGAAACCTCCATTTTTCAAGCAGCTCGTCGACGCCCAGGCCAGTCGCGCCCCGCGAGGGGCGCGTGGATTGAAATAACGACGTGAAACCCGGCCTCCATCTGGTGAAGGGTCGCGCCCCGCGAGGGGCGCGTGGATTGAAATAGAGATGCGCATGGACGAAAGTGCCAATAATGCGTCGCGCCCCGCGAGGGGCGCGTGGATTGAAATTCGATAAACTCGCTCCGGGTCTTGCAGTTGTCCTGTCGCGCCCCGCGAGGGGCGCGTGGGTTGAAATTCGTCGTTCTCAAGATCGTCGCGGAGGATGAGGTCATTGTACCTGTCGAGGGCGCGTGAGTTGAAATATTGATGAGGTGTATCTGTACTTCAAGTAGCAAAGTATCTCGTCGCGCCCCGCAAGGGGTGCATGGTTTAAAATGGCTCCTCCGGCGTCGGGTACGCCCGCTCCGTCATGGCACATTCCCTGGGGATACGCCCAAAATCATCCTTGTCACGCAACCTTCTGCGAAAACTGTGAGGCCGACGCCCAAAAGGCGTCGGCCTCACAGTTTCCGTCAAACAGCGGGACCTGTACCGCCGCCAGTCCATGTCCTGCAAAGGACCTCCGCCCGCTTCGTCTCCTGTAAACGGTGGCGCCACCTGCGGGGCCCTCTGCTGTGTCCTACGCCGTCCCAAGCCGAGGGCATCCGCCGCGGCGCGTCGGCTGCCGCTCTACGGGATCGCCTGGAATTCGTCCTCGTCCGGGATCAGGAGAGCGCGCGCCTCCCCGATTCCCAGGGCCAAAAGCGCGTCCACCGTAACCCGCAGCTCGTGGAGCAGCAGCGCCTCCAGCAGTGCGGAAAAGCGGGGGATGTCCCGCGCTTCCAGCGCCCCATGCATCCGGCTGGACAGCGGGTCGAAAGACCGCCGGTTCTCCTCGGTTGCGCCCCGCGTTCCCCGCAGCGGGTTTCCCCAGAAGAACAGCTGCAAAAGCTCTGTGTAAACCGTCCGGATGGTCCCGTAGGGCGTCTGTTTGGAGAGCAGCTCCAACGACGCGTAGGCGGCCAGCTCGTAGCGCCGCCCGCTTTGCAGCCCCGAGAGGCGCCGGCTCCACTGACGGAGGGCGTCTGCGTCCAGGGCGGACAGCGTGAGCGCCGACACGGCCCGGGCGGACAGGGCGTATAGTTGCAGTCCCGCGGTCAAATCCAGCAGGCGGCTCCGGATGTCCGGCCGCGTCAAATCGCAGTTCTCCGCACTCTGCTCGGGGGGCAGCACGCATACGCCTAGCGTTCTGGAGGACTTCACCGCCCCAATGCTGTTCAGCAGGCTGACGGTCCGCCGGACGGTGCTGACGGAGACGCCCGCTTCGCCGGCCAGCCGTCCGGCCGGAGGCAGATAGCTCCCCGCCGGGTATGCGCCGCGGCTGCTCCCGGTGAGCAGCCCGATGGCGAGGGAGTAGCAGCGCTGGGAGGATTTCCGATAGGCGCTCCAGTGGAAGGCGGTCTCCGCGCCGGAGGGGAAGTCCCCCGCCGCATAGAGTGGTAGGCGGCTTTCACGGTATTCAGGGAGATGCGGGACTGCCTGCTCAGTTCCTCCATGGTGGGCAGGCTCTCCGAAAACCCGTAGAATCCAAACGCAATCTGCGTCCGCAAGAACGCGTATACGGCCCGATGCAGCTCCGTTTCCTGTTCCAAAGTCCCGTCCTCCTTTGGGCATTCTGTCTCCTCTGGGAAAATGACACCAGATTTTCCTTCCGCTCGCCACAAATGCCGGCAAACAGTTGCTATTTTTCTTTTCTTTTGCTATACTTTTCTAAATATGGAATGTGAGCGACTACGCGCGCGGCAGAGGGTGCTCTGCCGGCTGAAGAAAACAGGAGATGCAGGTATGGAACGTCGGAATCTGACCGGGCCGGGCGGCGGGGCTGCCCAGGCGTGCCCGGAGGCCCTCAATGCGCTGGAGACCGGTGTGATTTGCTGCCGGTTGGACGCGGAGCTGACGTTTCTATGGGGAAACGCCGGCTTTTTTAGGCGGATTCATACCTCCCGCGAGGACTTCACCGCCCGCTATGGATCGCTGTGCGGGTACTATGCCGGCTATCCGGAGGACTTCGCCCTGCTTCAGCGGGAGCTGTCCCAGGCGGAAGCCGGCGGCAGCCGCGCCGTCCGTCTGACGGTCCGGCTTCCCCTGGCGGAGGGCGGCTTTTTGTGGACGCAGCTCTCCGGCAGCATTCTGGACCGCCCGGAGGGCGGCCCCGTGCTGCAGGCGGAGTTTGCAGACGTGGGCGCCCTGGCGGCGGAGAGGGAGGAGCTGGACCGCCTCTACCGCCAGAAGCTGCAGTACTTCCACTGGATGATGGATACATACGTGGGCAATGTGTACATCAGCGATATGGAGACCTACGAGCTGCTCTACCTCAACCAGAGCGCCTGCGAGGTGATGCACCGGCCTGCCTGCGAGATGCTGGGCCGGAAGTGCTACGAGGTCATCCAGGGCAGAACCTCCCCCTGCCCCTTCTGCACCAACGACAAATTGACGGAGGACGCCTTCTACGAGTGGGAGTTCGACAACCCGGTTTTGGAGAGGCGGTTTATGATCAAGAATCGGGTGATCAACTGGGAGGGCCGCCGGGCCCGCATCGAGCTGTCCCACGATATGCAGAGCGCGGAGTACAAGCTGGCCAAGAAGGACCGGGAGCGGGACGCCCTCATTCAGACCGTGCCCGGCGGTTTTGCGCGGATGGACGCCCGGGACATGCGGACGGTGCTCTGGTACGGCGGCGGATTCTTGGACCTGATCGGCTATACCGAGGAGCAGTTTGAGCAGGAGCTGCACCGCCAGTGCGGCTACGTCCATCCGGAGGACATCGGCCGCGCCACCGCGGTGATGCGGAGCGCCAGGGACGCCGGAAAGCAGGCGGTGGCGGAGTCCCGCATCGTCACCCGGGACGGCGCGGTAAAAATCCTGACCATGACCTTCAGCTATGTTAGGGGGGAGGACAGCTGGGACGGCATTCCCTCCTTTTACAGCGTCGGCATCGACGTAACCAGGGAGCGGGAGGAGCAGGCCCGGCAGCGCCGGGCGCTGGAGGACGCCTATCAGGCCGCCCGGGTGGCCAGCGACGCCAAGACCAACTTCCTCTCCGCCATGAGCCACGATATCCGCACGCCCATGAACGCCATCATGGGGATGTCGGTCATCGCCCAGGCGAACCTGGACAATCAGGAGAAGGTGCGGGACTGCCTTGGGAAGATCAGTGCCTCCAGCCGGCATCTGCTGGGGCTGATTAACGAGGTGCTGGACATGTCCAAAATCGAGAGCGGGCGGGTGGACCTGTCCGCCGAGGCGGTGTCCCTGCCGCAGCTGATGGAGGATGTGATGGACATCTGCCGCCCCCTGGTGAGCCAGAAGCGCCAGGAGCTGCAAATGAGCGCCGACCACGTGCGCCATGAGACGGTGATTACGGACATGGGCCGGATGCAGCAGGTGCTGATGAACCTGCTCTCCAATGCGGTGAAGTACACCCCGGAGGGCGGCACCATCAGCCTGCGGCTGCGGGAGCGGACGTCCATCACCCCGGGCCGGGGGCAGTATGAATTCATCGTCACCGACAACGGCATCGGGATGAGCGAAGAGTTTGTGCGGCACATCTTCGAGCCCTTTACCCGGGCGGAGGACTCCCGCATCAGCAAGACCCAGGGGACGGGGCTGGGCATGACCATTACGGAGAACATCGTGCACATGATGAACGGCACGATTGAGGTTAAGAGCCGTCTGGGCGAGGGGAGCCAGTTTGTGGTGGCCCTCTCCCTGGAGCTGGGCGGGGAGGAGACCTACGGCGAGGAGCTGGCGGGCCTTCCGGTGCTGGTGGTGGACGACGACCAGGTGGTGTGCGAGAGTGCGACGGAGCTGTTGAGCGAGCTGGGGATGCGGGGTGAGTGGGTGCTGTCCGGGCCGGAGGCCCTGGAGCGGGTCGTCGCCGCCCATGACCGGGGCGAGGACTTCTTCTCCGTCATCCTGGACTGGCAGATGCCGGTGATGGACGGGCTGGAGACGGTCAAGGCCATCCGGCGGGCGGTGGGCCGCCACACCCCCATCATCGTCATTTCTGCCTACGACTACTCCGACATCGAGGCAGAGTTCCGGCAGGCGGGCGCGGACGACTTTCTCGCAAAACCCCTGTTCAAATCCCGGATGGCCCACACCTTCCACCAGTTCTGCCAGAACGGCCATCCGGAGCCGGCGAAGGCGCCGGAGCGGGCCCCCGCCGCCTTCGCCGGCAAGCGCATCCTCCTGGTGGAGGACAACGAGCTGAACCGGGAGATCGCGGCGGAGCTGCTGCAAATGAGGGGCTTCCTGGTGGACACGGCGGAGGACGGGCGGCAGGCGGTGGAGACCTTCCGCGCCGCGCCGCCGGGGCGGTACTGCTGCATTTTGATGGACATTCAGATGCCGGTGATGAACGGCTACCAGGCCACGGAGGAGATCCGCGCCCTGCCCCGGAGGGACGCCCGCAGCATTCCCATTCTGGCGCTGACGGCCAATGCCTTTGCGTCTGATCTTGGAAAGTCGCTGATGGCCGGGATGAACGATCACATTGCAAAGCCCATCGATGTGGACCATCTGATGGATGTGCTGCGGCGGTGGATTGGGTGAGACGGCATGGGTCAAAGAACAGAGCGCGGCGCCGGAGCGTCTGAAAAGCCCTCCGCCGCGCCGGTAAGGACGGAACGCATCGTGATGAAACGGAGGCCGGCGCAGGAAGACGCGGCCATCAAAAGGACCACCTGAATCGGCATGGGGGCGCTGCTCATCCTGCGCTTCCTCTTTTTTGCGGGTGACGCTGTTCAGCACCACCCGCCTGACCTCCCAGGTCAAGCTGATTACGGAGCATCCCTTTACGGTGAACGGGGGCATCGGCGACATCAAAACCGATCTGGCGCTGATGCGGCTGCGCACGGAGCGGCCCCAGTCCTACAACCAGCCCGAGGACGTGGAGAAGGTCCGCTCCGCCCCGGATGCGCTCCACCTCAACATCGACGTGCTGGACGAGATCGACTCCCTGTACCTGGGCCCGTCGGAGGACACGGACGCGCTGCGGCAGGACTATTAGGAGATTCACTCCGCCCAGGAGCAGCTGCTCGACTTTGCGAAGCTGCCCCCCTCCACCACCCATGTGATCGCCGCGTATGAGGAGGAGCACCTCAGCCCGCTCTACGACCGGGTTGAGGGAACCGCCAACCGGATTCTCGCCTATGTCCGGAATACCCAGCAGAGCATTTTCATCTCGTCGGACCACCTGGGCAAATCCTTCCTGGGGTGGTCGGTCGCTCCTCATTATCGCGGCCATGACCATGGGGCTGTTCTTCTTCCAGTTCTTCATCCGCCGGATGAGCCAGCGGCTCTACGGGAAAAACCAGCACTTCGCCATGCTCTCCGATACCGTGGATGAGACGTTCTTGATTTTCGGGCGGGAGCTGAAGCGGTGCGAGTTCCTCTCCGGCAGCGCCGAGCGGGTGCTGGGCATCTCCGCCGGACGGTTGCAGGAGGAACGGATGCTGATCTACGGCCAGATGGACCGGGAGACCGCGGAGACCATTCACCGGGAGCTGTACGCGGAGCCCTGCGTCCCGCTGGACATCACGGCTGCGTACCGGTACCCCCGGTTCGCGGAGACCCGGTGGCTGCAGCTGCGCGCCTACCGCATTTCCGAATACGGGGATCAGAAGTACATATCACGCTCACCGACCGCATCCTGGAGCGCCTGGGCAGCCTGGCGCTCCAGGATGCGCTGGCCAGCGCCCAGAACGCCAACAACGCCAAGAAGGACTTCCTCTCCCGCATGAGCCACGAGATCCGTACCCCCATGAACGCCGTCATCGGCATGGCCGCCATTGCGGCGGCCTCCATCCAGGACCAGAGCCGGGTGGAGGACTGCCTGGAGAAAATCGGCTGTTCCTCCAAGCACCTGCCGATGCTGATCAACGGCGTGCTGGACATGTCCCACATTGAGAGCAACCGGGTGAGGCGGATCCCTTTGAGCTGTACCAGTTCCTCAACAGCTTCGTGGCGGTGGTGTATCCCCAGGCCAGCGGCAAGGGGCTGCAATTCACCGAAAAGACCGCCGGCTTCTCCGAGCACACCACCTATGTGGGCGACTCCCTTCGCCTGAACCGGATTCTGCTGAATCCGACCTCCAATGCCATCAAATTTACCCCCCAGGGCGGCACGGTCAGCCGGGAGGTCACCAACCTGCCCACCCAGGACGGGAAGTGCTGGATTCGCTTTGTGGTGTCGGATACCGGAATCAGCATGGACGAGGACGCGCTGGCCCGGCTCTATACGCAGTTTGAGCAGGCGGACCCCTCCATCGCCCAAAAGTACGGCGGCGCGGGGCTGGGGATGTCCATTACGCAGAACCTGGCGTCCCTGATGGGCGGGTACATCGACGTCAGGAGCAAGCCGGACCAGGGGACCGCCTTCACGGTGGAGCTGCCCTTTGAACAGAGCAATGTGGATTTGCAGCCCCTCCGGGAGGGGGTCTTGGAGTCCCTCTGGGTTTTGATGACGGACGACGAGCAGGACCTCTGCGAGCACATGACCCTTCTGCTGGAAAAGATGAAAATTCACGCGGAATGGGTCCTCAGCGGCACGGAGGCGGTGGAGCGGGTGGGCCGGGACCTCCCCATCATCATTTCCGCCTACGACTGGTCGGAGATCGAGGAGGAGGCCCGCAGGGCGGGGGCCAACGCGTTCATCGCCAAGCCGCTGTTCCAGTTCTCCCTGTACAATGTGCTGGTTAACGCCACCAACGGCGCCTTCGGCATGTCCCGGGCAAAGGAGGAGCCCGTGGGCACCTCCCTGCGCGGCAAGCGGCTGCTGCTGGCGGAGGACAATGTGCTGAACCGGGAGATCGCCGCGACGCTGCTAGAGCTGAACCGCGCCGCCGTGGAGAGCGCGGTGAATGGCCGGATCGCGGTGGACCGGTTCTTGCAGACGGAGCCGGGCCATTTCGACGCCATTTTGCTGGACGTCCAGATGCCGGTGATGGACGGCTGCGAGGCGGCCAGACAGATTCGCGCCTGCGGGCGGCCGGACGCCAAGCGCATCCCCGTCATCGCAACTACGGCCAACGCCTTTGCGGAGGACGTCTCGGCGGTGCCGACGGCCGGCATGGATGCGCGTCAGCAAGCCGCTGGACATCAGCAGCTCTGCGCCACGCTGTCCGAGCTCTGCGGCCCCGATGCGGTACCATCGGACGGTCCGCCCCCGGCATAGCGCGCAACGCGGACTGAGGGCACGGCGCAGTTTCCGGGAAAAAGGAATACCAAACAAAAAATATCCTTTCCGCTTCGGCAGTGCGCACAGTGGCGCAGAGCTCGGCGGAAAGGATATTTTTATGCAATATGCGAAAAAGGCCCCCGGGGGATGAAATGCCGAAGCATTTCGATGCACGGTTGACTTGCGTTGTGCTGTTTTGATAAGTGTGTCAAGCGTCGCGCCCCGCGAGGGAAGCGACCGTGTGGGCTGGGCCAGGCCACGATCCCGACAGGATTTCAATCCCCGCTCCCCGTGAGGGGGAGCAACCAGTCGTTGGAATCGGTGGAGCCGGTGGAATACATTTCAACCCCCGCTCCCCGTGAGGGGGAGCAACCAATTTCCGGCATCTTGGCCGTAAGCCAGGTAATATTTCAACCCACGCTCCCCGTGAGGGGGAGCAACCCTTCGTCCCCGCCGTGGCGGTTTTCCTTCTTGTATTTCAACCCACGCTCCCCGTGAGGGGGAGCAACTGTAATAATGACGGCAGGTGAGCAGGGTATTGAATTTCAACCCACGCTCCCCGTGAGGGGGAGCAACACGGCTTCAAGCTCCGTTACACAGGGAGCGCGAAATTTCAACCCACGCTCCCCGTGAGGGGGAGCAACAGCAAAAACACACAAAACACCAGCGTGTTTTTGTGTAGTATCCATAAGCTTTGGTATATCTTCCGCCATGCATCCTGGAAAGCCTCGTGCTTCCTTCGCTGTACGGCAAAACGGTTCTCCGTTTTCCCATGCGAACCGCTCCGCTTTCCGCTGCGCACTTCCGCTTCGCACGCAAATGGCAGGTTCCTCCGGCGGATAAACGGGCTTCGCTTCGGAAGAGTGTTCTTTTGTTTTCCCAGCGGTTCTCCGGATCGCAAACACACAGCCTGGCCGTTTCCGCATCTGGGATGCCCCGCCCCTCCGTCTGCATGCCGGGCGCAGGGATATGCAGCGAGCAACGAAGACCGTCCGCGGGACCCGCCGATGCGGGTCCCGCAGCCTCGCTGCCATCCGCACAGGCGTTCACCGCCTCCTCCGGAGGAGGCCTGCGGCCCTGTCCTCTCAGAGCACGTCCCGGGGCGCGGTTACTTTGTGCCGAAAATCCGGTCGCCGGCGTCGCCCAGGCCCGGGACGATGTAGCCGTTGGCGTTCAGGTGGTCGTCCACGGCGCCGCAGAAGATGTCCACATCGGGATGGGTCTTCTGAATGTGCTCAATGCCCTCCGGCGCCGCCAGCAGCACCATCAGCTTGATGCTCACGCAGCCCCGCTTCTTCATCTCGGAGATGGCGGCCTCGGCGCTGCCGCCCGTGGCCAGCATGGGGTCCACAATCATGATGTCCCGCTCCGCCACGTCCTTGGGCATCTTGCAGAAGTAGACATGGGGCTCCAGGGTCTCCTCGTCCCGGTACATGCCGATATGGCCCACCCGGGCGCCGGGGACCATCCGCAAAACGCCGTCCACCAGGCCCAGGCCCGCCCGGAGAATGGGCACCACGGCGAACTTCTTGCCCTTCAGGGTGGGGGCGGTGGTCTTGCAGATAGGGGTCTCCACCTCCTTGGTGGTCAGGGGCAGGTCCCGAGTGGCCTCATAGGTGATGAGCATGCCGATTTCGGAGACGAGCTCCCGGAAGTCCTTGACGCTGGTCTCCTTATCCCGCAGGATGGTCATTTTGTGGGCGACCAGGGGGTGGTCCATGATGTGTACTTTTCCGTTCATAATTACGCTCCTTTATGTCAAATGATGAGACAGCTTATCGTTGGCGCAGGGGGACGGCGTGGGCGGGGCGGAGGTACACCGGCTCCAGGGCCTGGGGGCTCACCAGCCCGCCGGCGGCGGCCAGGGCCTCCGCCTCCAGAGCCACAGAGGCGGCGCTCTGCATCACCAGATGGGGCGGCGCCAGGCGGCAGGGGATGCCCTGCCGCGCCAGGAAGTCCAGGCACAGCGCGGCCCCGTCGCCCACCGCGGTTTTGGGCCGGGGGTCGGCGCGGAGTTCCTCCGCCAGGTCCGCAAGGGAGATGGCCCGGTCCGGCGTCAGCCGGGCGGGGACGCCCTTCTCCGCGGAGAAAAGGGCGTTGTAAATCTGACCGCGCCGGGCGTCCATGGCGCAGATCACCAGTCCGCCGGCAAAGGCCACGTTCCGGGCCATGGCCGCCAGGGTGGAGACGGCCACAACGGGCTTGTCCGCAGCGAAGGCCAGGCCCTTGGCGGCGGACACCCCGATGCGGATGCCGGTAAAGGACCCGGGGCCGGCGGCCACGGCCACGGCGCCGCAGTCCGCCAGGGTGAGGCCGGTGTTTTTGAAAAGGTGCTCCACGATGGGCATCAGGGTGCGGCTGTGGGTGAGGCCGGTGTCCTGATAGCCGCTGGCGAGAATGCGGCCGTCCTCTGCCAGAGCGGCGGAGACGGCCTTGGCCGAGGTCTCCAGGGCGAGTATTCTCATGGGAGGTCCGCTCCTTCAATGGTGATGGTGCGCCAGCCGTCCGACGCGGGACAGCGGGCCAGGGTGACGCGGATGGTCTCGGGGGGCAGGGCCTCCTCCGTCTGCTCGCTCCACTCCACGGCGCAGACGCCCCCCCGGTCCAGGTAGTCCTCCCAGCCGATGTCGAACAGGGCGCCGGCATCCGCCAGGCGGTACATGTCGAAGTGGAACAGGGGCAGGCGGCCGCCCTCGTACTCATTGACGATGGTGAAGGTGGGGCTGGTGACCCGCCCGGCGTAGCCCAGGCCCCTGGCGAGGCCCCGGGTGAAGGCGGTTTTGCCCATGCCCAGTCCGCCCCGGTAGGCCACCACGGCGCCGGGGGAGAGGACGGCGGCCAGCCGGGCGCCCAAGTCCTCCGTCTCCGATTCGCTGTGAGAGAGATATTCCATGGGATGACACCGCCTTTCCGCCGTTTCCAAATTGCCGCAGATAGTATATCACAGTTTGAACAAAGTGTAAAAACAAATTTGCGGCGTTTACACGCGTTTTTGCCTGTGGTATACTATAAGCGTTAAAATTCGCCCTTTTGAGAAAGGCTTTCCCTATGTTGAATCGTTTAAAAGGCGTTCTGGCGGACTTTTTCCAGCAGGCGGACCTGATGCTGCTGGGGCTTTGCAGCGTCGCCACGGTGTTTGGCATCGTGCTGATTTTCAGCGCCACCCAGTACAAGAACGACCCCCGCTACGTCATTGTGCAGACGGCGGCGCTGCTGCTGGGCATCTGCGCCTACATCGGATTTTCCATGGTGAACCTGGACATCCTGATGAAGAAGTGGAAGTGGATTCTGGCCTTCAACGTGGGCTTCATCCTCCTGCTGCTGACGCCGCTGGGCCGGTCCGTGGGCGGCAACCGGGCCTGGCTGAAATTCCCCGGCATCCCCATCAGCATCGGCCCGGCGGAGGTGGTGAAGATCACCTTTGTGCTGCTGCTGGCCTGGCAGCTGGCCTGGCTGCGGGAGGAGCGGCGGGACCTGCGCTCCTTCCGCTCCGCCGCGTTCACGGCGGCCCACGCCTTCGGCCTGTGCGGATTGTACTTTATCGTCTCCAGCGACATGGGGAACGGGCTGGTTTTTCTCTTCATCTTCATGTGCATGGCCTTCGTGGCGGGGTACGCCATCCGGTGGTTTGTGCTGCTGCTGGGGGGCGGCACGGCGGCGGTGGCGGTGGCGTGGCAGCTGGATCTGATCCTCCCCCACATGCGCAACCGTTTTCTGGTGCTCTTCGACCACTCCTACCAGCCCCTGGACGCCGGCTGGCAGCAGACCCGGAGTCTTTTGACCCTGGGTTCCGGCGGCCTGTTCGGCCAGGGGTATCTGAACGGCACCCAGACCCAGAGCAGCTACAGCGGCTCCCTGCCCGCCCGGTGGACGGACTTCATCTTCTCCGCGGCGGGGGAGGAGCTGGGGATGTTCGGCTGCATCGCCATCATGGCGCTGCTGGCGGCCATCATCCTCCGGGTGCTGCTGGTGGCCAAGAACGCCCAGACCCTCTTCCACTGCTACGTGTGCGTGGGCATGGCCGCCATGCTGATCTTTCAGACCGTCATCAACATCGGCATGTGCCTGTTCGTGATGCCGGTCATCGGCATCACCCTGCCCTTTTTCAGCTACGGCGGGTCCTCTATCGTCACGCTGTATATGGCCATGGGGGTGGTGTCCGGCATCAAGAAGCGCTCGCCCACCATGCGGCGGCCGGGACATCCCCTGCGGTGAGGCGGCGGAAAAAAGCGGCTGAAACCAGCCGCTTTTTTGCATAATTCCCACGGGTGGGAAAACACTACTCCTGTACCAAATCATACAGGAGGTTCGATTGCCTTGAAACACCTTTCCATGAAACGCACGACCGCCCTGGCCCTGGCGGCGGTCCTGGTCCTCAGCGGCAGCGCCTCGGCCCTGTTCGGCAGGAAGCCCGCCGCTGCCCAGCCCGCCGAGGGCGCTCCCGTGGCCCGGGACATCGAGATCAGCACCTACCGCGGCATCCCCTATGAGGCACAGTTCCTGGCCAGCGACAGCGAGGGGGACGACATGACCTTCGCCGTGGTGGACCAGCCCAAGAAGGGCACCGTCGCCGTGGACGGCGTGAACTTCACCTACACCCCCAAGGAGGGGGCCTCCGGCGGCGACAGCTTCACCTACGCCGCCACCGACAGCGCCGGAAACGTCTCCCTGCCCGCCACCGTGACGGTGAGCATTGAGAAGACCAAGTCCGGTGTCACCTACGCCGACACCGAGGGCAACACCGCCGCGGCC
Organism: uncultured Oscillibacter sp.; assembly: GCF_900544955.1. Classification (GTDB taxonomy): domain Bacteria; phylum Bacillota; class Clostridia; order Oscillospirales; family Oscillospiraceae; genus Oscillibacter. Next base: position 73,173 of record NZ_UQXD01000002.1, on the reverse strand, counting down.
GCCGCCCAGCACCTGGCGGAGGCGGGCATCTTCACCGGCGCCAAGATCGGGGAGCAGTACTACTTTGAGCCGGAGAAGGCGGTGTCCCGCAGCGAATTTTTGGCCATGGTGATGGAGACCGCCGGGCGGGACGTCACCGGCGTCACCATGACCGGCTTCTGCGACGACGAGAGCATCCCCACCTGGGCCAAGGCCTACGCCGCCGCCGGTGTGGCGGACGGCATCGTGCAGGGCAAGACCACCGCGGAGGGCGTGGCCTTCCGGGGCGGGGAGGACATCACCTTCAACGAGGCCGCCACCGTGCTGGACCGGGTGCTGAACCTGGGAGACGTGGAGCTGGACGTGTGGTACGCGGACCGGGAGGCCGTGCCCTCCTGGGCGGCCCAGGCCGTGGGCAACATGGAGGCGGTGAGCGTGCTCTCCGCCGGGAGCTTCGGCAGCGGGGAACTGGGAAGCGCCGTCACTCGGGCGGACGCGGCCCGGATGCTCTCCGCCGCCAAGACCCTGCTGGACGGGGAGGAGGCCGGGGGCCTCTTCGGCTGGCTGGGCTGATTGGTGGATTTCGCCAGCCCTCTGAAAAAGCATCTGCGCTTTTTCGGAGGGCTGGCCCTTGCTTTTGCGGTTGTATTCCCAGGCGGTTTGTGCTAAACTGATACGGATTATAATAGGATCGGTATGGATAGCAACATGCTGCGGAAGGAATCGTGAGCTATGAAGATCGTTGTATTGGCGGGGGGCCTCTCCACGGAGCGGGCGGTCTCCCTGGTGACGGGGGCCACCGTGTGCCGGGCCCTGCGGGAGCGGGGCCACCGGGCCATCCTGGTGGACCTGTTTTTGGGGCCGGAGGAGGAGCCGGAGGATTTGGAGTCCCTGTTTGACGCGGCGGACGGCCTGTGCCCCGACGCCAAAATCGAGGCCCAGGCCCCGGATCTGGATGCAGTGCGGGCCCGGCGCAGAGGCGGCGGCGCGGGGCTGTTCGGCCCCCGCGTGCTGGAGCTGTGCGGCCTTGCGGACCTGGTGTTCCTGGGCCTCCACGGCCAGGACGGCGAGGACGGCCGGGTTCAGGCCGCCTTTGATCTTCTGGGCATCCGGTACACCGGCAGCGGGTATCTGGGCTCCGGCCTGGCCATGGATAAGGTGATGACCAAGCGGATGATGGACGCCGCCGGCATTCCCACCCCCCGGTGGCGGCTGCTGGAATACGGCCCCGGCGAGATTCCGCGCCTGGCGGCGGAGCTGCCCATGCCCTGCGTCATCAAGACCAGCGGCGGCGGCTCCTCCCTGGGCGTTTTCCTGCCGGAGGACCGGGAGGCGCTGGCGCAGGCGCTGGAGCAGGTGCGCGCCTTCGGGGGCAAGGTGCTCTGGGAGGAGCGGATTTACGGCCGGGAGCTGACGGTGGGCGTCCTGGGCGAGCGGGCGCTGCCGGCGGTGGAGATTGTGCCGGCGGAGCGGGAGTTCGACTATGCCGCCAAGTACCAGGCCGGGGGCGCCCGGGAGCTGTGCCCCGCCCCCATCACGGCGGAGCAGCAGGCGGCCATGGGGGAGCTGGCGCTGAAGCTCCACCGGACGCTGGGGCTGGAGGTATACTCCCGCACCGACTTCCTGATGGACGGCCAGGGGCGCTTTTGGTGCCTGGAGGTGAACTCCCTGCCGGGGATGACCGCCGCCAGCCTGGTGCCCAAGGAGGCCGCCGCCGTGGGCATGAGCTACGGGGAGCTGTGCGAGGAGATCGTGCGCCAATCCTATGCGCTGAAGAGGAGGGCGTGAGATGCAGCCCATGACAGTCAAAGAGATTGCCGCCGCCGTGAACGGCGTGTGGTGGAATCCCCGGGAGGGGGTGCCCGCCGTCGGCGCCGTTTGCACCGACAGCCGGAAGCTGACACCGGGGTGCCTGTTCTTGCCTTGGGTGGGGGAGATTTTCGACGGGCACGACTTCATCGACGCCGCCCTGGACGCCGGAGCAGCCGGCTGCCTCTGCGCCCGGCTGCCCCGGGACCTGCGGGCGGACAAATTTTACATCAAGGTGGACGACACCCGGCTGGCCCTGCGGGACCTGGCGGCCGCCTGCCGAAATCGATTCTCCATCCCCTTCGTCCAGATCACCGGCAGCGTGGGCAAGACCACCACGAAGGAGATGATCGCCGCCGTCTTAGGGGCGAAGCTGCGGGTTTTGAAGACCCCGGAGAACTTCAACAACGACATCGGTACCCCCCTGACGCTGCTGGGCCTGGCGCCGGAGCACCAGGCGGCGGTGATTGAGACCGGCATGAACCACGCTGGGGAGATCGCCTACCTGGGGGAGATGGTGCGGCCGGACGTGGCGGTGATCTCCAACATCGGGGACGCCCACATCGCCCACCTGGGCAGCCGGGAGGGCATCCTCCATGCCAAGTGCGAGATCTTTCAGCATTTGAAGGAGGGGGGCCTGGCGATCCTCAACGGGGACGACGCCCTGCTGGACACGGTGAAGGTGCCCTTCCGCACCGTCCGCTGCGGCCAGTCGGAGCACTGCCAGGTCCGGATTGTGGAGATCGCGGACCACGGCGTGGAGGGCATCACCTGCACCGTGGCCACCCCGCGGGACACCTACGCCCTGTCCGTCCCCGCCCCCGGGGCCTACATGGCCTATTCCGCCTCCATCGCCGTGGCGGTGGGAGAGGAGCTGGGGCTGAGCCACGACGAGATCGTGCGGGGCGCGGCGGCCTATGAGCCGGCGGGGTCCCGGATGCGGGTGGTCCGCCTGCCGGAGGGCCGGGTGCTGCTGGACGACTGCTACAACGCCAACCCCCAGTCCGTCACCGCGGCGCTGGAGGTGCTGGCCAAAACCGGCTGCGAGCGGCGGGTGGCGGTGCTGGGGGACATGGGGGAGCTGGGCGACCTGACGGATCAGGCCCACTACAACATGGGCGCCCTGGCGGCCATGCTGGGCATCGACCTGGTGGTGGCCATCGGCGCCAAGGCCGTGAAAATTGCCGACGGCGCCGCCCAGAGCGGCGGCGAGGTATTCCATTTTGCAACGAAAGAGGAGGCCGCCGCAGAGCTGGGAGAACAGCTGCTGCCCGGTACCGCCATGCTGGTGAAGGCGTCCCACGCCATGCACTTCGGCGCGCTGGTGGACCAACTGCGGAAGCGTTATGATTGAGATACAGGTAAACGGCCTGGTGAAATCCTTTGAGGTGGGGCACAACGTGCTGGACGGCCTCACCTTTCAGATTGACCAGGGCGAGCGGGTGGGTCTGCTGGGCCGCAACGGCGCCGGCAAGACCACCCTGTTCAAAATATTGACGGGGGAGCTGGACTATGACGAGGGCCAGGTCTCCCTGGGCCAGGGGCGCCGGGTGGGGCTGATCTCCCAGATTCCGGTGTATCCGGCGGGATACACCGTGGAGGACGTGCTGCGCTCCGCCTTCGCCCGGCTCCACGCCCTGGCGGAGGAGATGGAGGCCCTGGCGGGCCGTATGGCGGCGGGGGAGAGTGACCCGGCGCTGCTGCGGCGCTACGGCGCCCTGGGCGAGAAGTTTGAGGTCTTCGGCGGGTACGACACGGACGTGGCGGTAAACAAGATCGCCCAGGGCCTGTCCATCTCCGCCGAGATGCGCCGCCAGCTCTTCGACAGCCTCTCCGGCGGGGAGAAGACCCGGGTGAACCTGGGCCGCCTCATCCTGGAGGACACGGACATCCTGCTGCTGGACGAGCCCACCAACCACCTGGACCTCCACGCCACGGAGTGGCTGGAGGAGTATATCCGGCGCTTCCAGGGGACGGTGGTCACCATCTCCCACGACCGCTATTTCCTGGACCGCGCCGTTACCCGGGTCATTGAGATTCAGGACGGGAAGGCGGAGTTCTACAGCGGGAATTACAGCTTTTACGCCGTGGAGAAGGAGCGCCGTTTCCAGGAGCGGATGAAGCAGTTTGAAAAGGAGCAGGCCAAAATCCAGCAGCTGGAGAAGGCGGCGGAGCAGCTGCGGCTGTGGGCCTTCCAGGGCATGGACAAGACCTACCGCCGGGCCATCTCCATGGAGCGGCGGATTCAGCGGATGCGGACCACGGAAAAGCCCACCAAGGCCCGGAAGATGGACGCCCGCTTCGCCACCACTGAGTTCCACGGGGACGAGGTGCTGGGGCTGCGGGGCCTGGCCAAGTCCTACGGGGACAAGCGGCTGTTCGACGGCATCAGCCTCAAGATCGAGGGCGGGGAGCGCATCGCCCTCATCGGGGACAACGGCACCGGCAAGTCCACCCTCATCAAGATGATCGTGGGGGAGCTGTATCCCGACGATGGCCGCATCCGCACCGGACCCCAGGTGCGCCTGGCCTACCTGCCCCAGATCATGCACTTCGACCACCCGGACTGGAACCTGGTGGAGAACATGATGGCCGCCAAAAAGGGCCTGTCCGCCCAGAGCGCCCGGAACCGGCTGGCGGCCTACGACTTCCGGGGGGAGGACGTGCTCAAGCCGGTGTCCGTCCTCTCCGGCGGCGAACAGAGCCGCCTGCGGCTGTGCATGCTGATGGACGACGAGATCAACTTCCTGATTCTGGACGAGCCCACCAACCACCTGGACATCGACTCCCGGGAGTGGATCGAGGAGGCGGTGGAGGCCTACGATGGGACGCTGCTCTTCGTCTCCCACGACCGGTATTTCATCAACCGCTTCGCCACCCGCATCTGGGAGCTGTCGGAGGGCACCATCACCGACTACCCCATGGGCTTTGCCCAGTACCGGGCCATGAAGGCCCAGGAGGAGGCGGAGCGGGCCGAGGTGCCGAAGCCCGCGAGGGAGAAGCCCGCGGCGGAGCGCCCCGCCCGGGGCAACAAGGCCCAGCAGGCCGCCCGGAAGCAGCTGACCATCTGCGAGCGGGACATCGCCCGGGCGGAGGAGCGGATCGCCGCCCTGGAGGCGGACATGGAGGCGGCCGCCTGCGACTATGAGAAGCTGAGCGGCCTGGTCCAGGAGAAGGAGGCTGCCCAGGAGGAGCTGGACGCCCTGTACGGAAAGTGGGAGCAGCTCAGCGAGGAGGCCGGGGAATGACGGCCCGGCGGCGGATATTTCTGAATAGGGGAGAACAGGGCCTGTGGGCCCTGGCGGCGCTGTTTCTGGTGTCGGCGGGGCTGTGCCTGTGGGTGTTCCCCGGGGCCCGGTTTTCCGGCTGGCTGTCCCTAGCGCTGGCGGGCGTGTGCGCCGCGGCGGTGGGGTTGGGCCGCTGGGCGGCCCGCAGCCGGACGGGAAAACTGGTCCGGCGGCTGTTTGGCGGCGTGCTGGCGGCGGGACTGCTGCTGTTTTTGCTCGTGGAGGGGATGCTGCTCTCCCACGGGGAGCGGGACAACGCCGCCCTCCCGGCGGACGCGGTGATCGTCCTGGGGGCGGGGGTCAACGGCCAGACGCCCTCCCTGATTCTTCAGACCCGCATCGACGCGGCGGCGGCCTATCTGGCGCGGCACCCGGAGGTGCCGGCGGTGCTGTCCGGCGGCCAGGGGCCGGGGGAGGACATCTCGGAGGCGGAGGCCATGCGCCGGGGGCTGACGGCCCAGGGCATCGACGGCGGCAGGCTGCTGCTGGAGGACCGCTCCACCTCCACGGCGGAGAACTTCGCCTACTCCAAGGCCCTGCTGCAGGAGGCGGGGGTGGACACGGACACGGCGGTGATCGCCGTGGTCACCAGCGACTTCCACTGCTTCCGGGCCCACCTCATCGCGGAGCGGGCGGGGCTCTCCGTCTTCGACCTCCCCGCCCAGGTCCCCTGGCGGCTGCTGTCCGTCAACTACTATGTGAGAGAATTCTTCGCCCTGGGGAAGACCCTGGTGTTTGATTGAGGTAACGCATGATGAAAGACGTCTTATGTATGTATTATTCCAGAACGGGCAATACCAAAAAGGCCGCGGAGGAGATCGCGGCGGATTTGGGCGCCGAGCTGGTGGAGCTGCGGGACGAGGTGGACCGGAGCGGGTGGAAGGGCTGGCTCCGCTGCGGGCTGGACGCCATGCGCCGCACCACGGCGCCCCTGCTGCCCTTTGAGACGGCGCGGCCCCTGGGGGAGTACCGCCTGGTGATCGTGGCCACCCCGGTGTGGGCCGGGCGGTGCAGCAGCGTGACCAGGGCCTTTTTGAAAAAGCACGGCGGAAAGCTGAAAAACGCCGCCTACGTGGTCACCCGGGGCAGCGAGGAGAAGAGCGAGGAGGTCTACGAGCAGATGGACCTTTACGCCCCCTGCGGCCACGCGGCCGCCGTGTCGCTGCGGGTGGACTCTGTGGGCTACGCCTTCTGGCGGGAGGAGTTCCTCCGCCAGGTGCGGGATTTTTTGGACCAGCAGTAGGCGCCGCCCCCTTTTCGGCAGATTTTGGAGAGGAGGGAGCCCATGCTGGAAAAACTGAAGGCGCTGGCGCTGCGGTATGAGGACCTGGAGGCCCAATTGGCGGACCCGGCGGTGTACGGCGACGCGGAGCGTCTGCGGCGCATCAACCGGGAGCTGAAAGACCTGACCCCCGTGGCGGAGGCCTGGCGGGCCTGGGAACAGGCGGAGCGGGCCCGGACGGAGGCGGAGGCGCTGCTCCGGGATCCGGACTTCCGGGAGCTGGCCCAGGAGGAGTGGACCCGGGCCCGGGAGGAGCAGGAGCGGCTGGAGCAGGAGCTGCGCCGCCTGCTGCTGCCCAGAGACCCCGACGACCACCGCAGCGTCATCATGGAGCTGCGCAGCGGCGTCGGCGGCGAGGAGGGGGCGCTGTTTGCCGCGTCCTTGCTGCGGATGTACACCATGTACGCCCAGGACCGGGGCTGGAAGGCGGACATCGTGTCCCTGAACGGGACGGAGCTGGGCGGCGTGAAGGAGTGCAGCCTCCTCATCGAGGGGGAGGGCGCCTTCTCCCGGCTGAAATACGAGAGCGGCGTCCACCGGGTCCAGCGGGTGCCGGAGACGGAGTCCGGCGGCCGCATCCACACCAGCGCCGCCACGGTGGCGGTGCTGCCGGAGGCGGAGGAGGTGGAGTGCGCTGTGGACCCGAAGGACCTCCAGATCGACACCTACCGGGCCTCCGGCGCCGGCGGGCAGCACGTGAACAAGACGGAGTCCGCCATCCGCATCACCCATTTGCCCACGGGGCTGGTGGTGGAGTGCCAGGACGAGCGGAGCCAGTATAAGAACAAGGACAAGGCCATGAAGGTGCTGCGCTCCCGGCTCTACGAGCTGGAGCGGGAGAAGCAGGCCGCCGCCACCGCCGCCCAGCGGCGGAGCCAAGTGGGCAGCGGGGACCGCTCGGAGCGCATTCGCACCTACAACTTCCCCCAGGGGCGGGTCACGGACCACCGCATCGGCTTGACGCTCTACAAACTCGACGCCGTGATGGACGGCGCCCTGGACGAGCTGATCGATGCCCTGGTGACGGCCAGCCAGGCGGAACGGCTGCAAAACGGGGCGGAGGCCCCGGAGTGAGGCGCCGGGTCCGCGCCGCGCTGTGCCTGCTGGCCTGGGGCCCACCCTGCTGATCGGCGGGTGCGAGGCCGTTCTGGTGTGGCTGTGGCGGCAGGGGACGCAGTGCGTGGCGCAGTTCGGCGCGGCGGAGAACCCCTATGCGGCGGATGCCGGCCTATTCGCCGTGCTGTTGCTGCCGCTGTTTGCGCTGGCGCTGTGCTGGGCGATTTACGGTACGGGACGATGGAAGGACGATTGGAAAAAACGGGCGGGCAGAGCGCCCGGTGAAGAGAGATAGAGGCGAGAACTTATGATGCAGACGATCTATTACGACTTGCGGGACACCAAGGGGCAGCAAAAGGAGATTGAGGACAAGATCTCCGCCGCCGCCAAGATTCTGCGGGAGGGGGGCTTGGTGGGCATTCCCACGGAGACGGTCTACGGCCTGGGGGCCAACGGCCTGGACGGCGCCGCCGTGCGGCGGATTTTTGAGGCCAAGGGCCGCCCCCAGGATAACCCCCTGATCCTCCACGTCACCGGGCCCCAGTGGCTGCCCCGGTACTGCGCGGACATCCCGCCCATCGCCTACGTGCTGGCCCGGAAGTTCTGGCCCGGCCCCCTGACGATGATCCTCAAGCGCAGGCCCATCGTCCCCGACGAGACCACGGCGGGGCTGGACACCGTGGCCATGCGCTGTCCCAACCACCCCGTCACGCTGGCCATCATCCGGGAGGCGGGCATCCCCATTGCCGCCCCCAGCGCCAACACCTCCGGCCGACCCAGCTGCACCACGGCCCAGGACGTGCTGGAGGACATGGACGGCAAGATCGAGGGCGTGGTGGACGGCGGCCCCTGCACCGTGGGGGTGGAGTCCACCATCCTGGATTTGACCTGCGAGCCCCCCCGGCTGCTGCGGCCCGGCGGGCTGCCGCTGGAGGATTTGGAGCGGCTGATCGGCCACGTGGCCGTGGACAAGGCGGTGACCGGCGCCCTCTCGGAGGGGGAGACCCCCAAGGCCCCCGGCATGAAGTACCGCCACTACGCCCCCCAGGCCCCCGTCACAGTGGTCACCGGCGCGCCGGCGGCCTCCGCCCGGGAGATTCAGCGGCGGGCGGGCCCCACCTCCGGCGTCATCTGCTTCGAGGAGTACGCCCACTTGTTCCAGGGGCGGGAGGTCCACACCCTGGGCCCCAGCGGCGACAAGCTGGTGCAGGCCCAGCGGGTGTTCGACGCCCTTAGGACCTTTGACGGCAGCGGTGTGACGGAGATTTACACCCAGTGCCCCGACAACCGGGGCCTGGGCCTGGCCATCGGCAACCGGCTGAAAAAGGCCGCCGGCTTCCGGGTGGTGGAGGCGGACAGCCAGCGGGTGGTGCTGGGCATCACCGGCGGCACCGGCGCGGGGAAGACCAGCGCCCTCAACGCCATCCGGGAGCTGGGCGGCACCGTCATCGACTGCGATGCCGCTTATCACGAGATGCTGGCCCAGAGCGAGGAACTGCGCAACGCCATCAACGAGAAGTTCCCTGGTGTGTTCCGGGCCAGCGGGGAGCTGGACCGGCAGAAGCTGGGCCAGGAGGTCTTTGCCAAAAAGGACCGGCTGGAGCAGCTCAACGCCATTGTGTACCGTTTCCTGGTGCCGGAGCTGGAGCGGCGGGTGGAGGGGCTGGAGGACGGCCTTTACGCCATCGACGCCATCAACCTGCTGGAGAGCGGGCTGGACCGGCTGTGCGACCGCACCGTCGCCGTGACGGCGCCCATGGAGCTGCGGGTCCGGCGGATCATGGCCCGGGACGGCATCACCGAGCAGTACGCCCGGCTGCGGATCTCCGCCCAGAAGCCGGACGAGTACTACCGCGGCAAATGCGACGGCGAGCTGGCCAACGCCGCCGACACGGCGGAGGCCTTCCAGGCGGACGCCCGGCTGTACTTCCAGCGGATGGTGGAGTCCATCCGGGAGGAGAAGCGCCACGGGGCGGTTTGAATCAAGAGCTTATAGGAGGAACGACGGAATGTCTGAGGAGATCAAGGAACTGAAAAAGCGGCTGCTCACCAGCCGGAAAAACGGCTATGACCGGGTGAGCCGGCAGGATCAGGACGCCGCGGCGGCCTACTGCGCCGGCTACGCGGCCTTCCTGGACGCCGGAAAGACGGAGCGGCTGTGCGCCGCTGAGACCGTCCGTCTGGCGGAGGCGGCGGGCTACCGGCCCTATGTCCGGGGCATGGCGGTCCAAAGCGGCGATAAGCTGTATGTCCTGAACCGGGGCAAGGCGGTGATGCTGGCCCATATCGGCCGCAAGAGCCTGGCGGAGGGCGCCCAGATCGCCGCCGCCCACATCGACTCCCCCCGGCTGGACCTGAAGCCCACCCCTCTCTATGAGGAGGGGGAGCTGGCCTATTTCAAAACCCATTACTACGGCGGGATCCGCAAGTACCAGTGGGTCACCATCCCCCTGGAGCTCCACGGCGTGGTGGCGCTGAAAAACGGCGGCAGCGTGCAGGTGAACATCGGCGCCGACCCGGGGGACCCCCGGCTGGTCATCACGGATTTGCTGCCCCACCTGGGGATGGAGCAGAACAAGAAGCCCCTGGGAGAGGCCATCCCCGGCGAGACGCTGAACCTGCTGCTGGGCAGCCGCCCCATCGGGGACGAGGAGGACACCGGCCGGGTGAAGCTGGCGGTGATGCAGCTGCTCCACGAGAAGTACAGCATCACGGAGGACGACTTCGCCTCCGCCGAGCTGGAGGCGGTGCCCGCGGTGAAGGCCTGCGACATCGGCCTGGACCGCAGCATGCTGGGCGCCTACGGCCACGACGACCGGGTGTGCGCCTACGCCGCGCTGAAAGCCCTGCTGGACCTGGAGGAGACCCCCGCCAAGACCGCCGTGTGCATCCTGGCGGACAAGGAGGAGATCGGCTCCGACGGCGTGACGGGAATGCAGTCCGCCGCCTTCGACACCTTCATGGAGGACCTGTGTGCCGCCCAGGACGTGCCGGTGCGGGTGTGCTTTGAGCAGTCCTTCTGCCTCAGCGCCGACGTGACGGCGGCCTACGACCCGGACTTCGGGGAGGTGTACGAGAAGCGGAACGCCGCCTATCTCAACTACGGCATCGGCCTTTGCAAGTACACCGGCGCCCGGGGCAAGTCCGGCGCCTCCGACGCCGACGCGGAGACCGTGGCCTACGTGCGGCGGCTGTTTGACGAGGCGGGCGTCCTCTGGCAGATCGCGGAGCTGGGGAAGGTGGACGCCGGCGGCGGCGGGACCGTGGCCATGTATATGGCCAACCGGAACATCACCACCCTGGACGCCGGGGTGCCGGTGCTCAGCATGCACGCGCCCTTTGAGACGGTGGCGAAGCTGGACTGCTACGAGACGTATCTGGGCATGAAGGCCGTCTACCGGGCGGAACAATAAGCGTGGGGGAGGCCGCCGGAGGGCGGCCTCTCATTTTGCCCCGGGGACGGTCCTCTTCGTCCCCGGCAGGGGGCGCGGGCCCCCGGACTGTCAATTTGCCCACCTGGGGCGGACATTCCGCCGCCAGATTCCCCGTTTTCTCCAAAAGAAAATGCGCGCCTTCGGTTGTGCCGGGGAGAAAAGTATGGTATTATGAGCAACATGTAAAGACAAATGACCGTAGGAGGCGGACGAAATGGGCAAGGCGATCAAGTATTACATTGTGGCGGCGGAGGCGCTGCCGGAGATTTTCATCAAGGTGGCGGAGGCCAAGCGGATGATGCAGACCGGCGAGGTGGAGACCGTGGGCGCGGCCACCCGGTTGGCGGGCATCAGCCGCAGCGCGTTCTACAAGTACAAGGACGCCGTGCAGCCCTTCAACGACATGAAGTCGGAGCATATCATCACCTTCTATGCCATGCTGAAGGACACCTCCGGCGTGCTGAGCCGGGTGCTGTCGGTGTTCGCCACCTCCGGGGCAAACATCCTCACCATCAACCAGAGCATCCCCACCAACGGCTGCGCGGCGGTGACCATCTCCGCCGAGACCAGCGACATGGCGGAGTCCCTGGAACAGCTCCTGGCCGACGTGGGGGGACTGGACGGCGTGGTGAAATTCGAGATTCTGGCAGGCTGAGAGAAAGAGGAAACGAGCGATGATACAGATTGCGATCCTGGGCCTTGGCACCGTGGGAACGGGGGTTGCCAAGGTGGTGGCGGAAAACGCCAAGCAGATTGAGCGGAAGCTGGGGGAGCCCCTCCAGGTGAAGACCGTCCTGGTGCGGCATTTCAAGGACGGCCCCTACCGCCAATTGATGACAGACGACTTCACGAAGGTGGAGGAGGACGACGCCATCCGGGTGGTGGTGGAGACCATCGGCGGCGTGGGCGCCGCCTACGAGTACACCAGGCGGGCGCTGCTGGCGGGCAAGCACGTGGTCACCGCCAACAAGCAATTGGTGGCGGAGCGGGGCTGCGAGCTGTTGGAGCTGGCCAGGAAGAAGGGCGTCAGCTACCTCTTTGAGGCCAGCGTGGGCGGCGGCATCCCCATCCTCCACCCCCTGACCCAGTGCATGGCCGCCAACCGCATCGACGAGGTGTACGGCATTTTGAACGGTACCACCAACTATATCCTCACCCGTATGGTCCGCAGCGGCGCCTTTTTCTCCGACGCCCTGCGGGAGGCCCAGGCCAAGGGCTACGCCGAGGCGGACCCCACCGCCGACGTGGAGGGCATCGACGCCGGGCGGAAGATCTGCATCCTGGCGGACCTGGCCTTCGGCCACCAGGTGGACCCCGCCGCCGTGCCCATGGAGGGCATCACCAAGCTGTCCCTCCGGGACGTGAAGGTGGCCCAGCGGGCCGGATACCGCATCAAGCTGCTGGGCCGGGCGGTGCGGCTGCCCGGCGGGGGCCGGACGGCCTACGTGGCGCCCCACCTCATCCCCGAGGACAACCCGCTGGCCAGCGTGGAGGACGTGTTCAACGCCGTCATGGTCCGGGGCAACGCCACCGGCGACGTGATGTTTTACGGCAAGGGCGCCGGGGAGCTGCCCACCGCCTCCGCCTGCGTGGCGGACGTGATGGAGTGCCTTCAGTCCAGCCCCCGGCGGGAGGAGATCGGCTGGTCGGCGGACGGCGAGGGCTTCCAGAGTCCCCAGGAGCTCCACACCCGGTACTATTTCCGCATCGAGGGCAGCCTCACCGACGCCGCCATGGCCTTCGGCCAGGTGGAGGTCCTCAGTGAGGACGGCGAGACCGCCTTCCTGACGGACCGCATCAGCGGCCTGGAGGCCCGGCAGCAGTCCCGCTTTTTGAACGTGCTGGCCTGTATGCGGGTGCTGGCCTGATTCCCAAATGCTCCGGGCCCGCGTATGATGGGGCGGAGGGGTACTCAATCTGAAGCAAAGAAGGAAACACTATGAGTCTGATCGTACAAAAATTCGGCGGCAGCTCCGTGAAAGACGCCAAGCGCATCCGGAATGTGGCCGGTATCATTGCGGAGACCTACTTAGAGGGCAACGATGTGATCGTGGTGCTGTCCGCCCAGGGCGACACCACCGACGAGCTCATCGCCAAGGCGGAGGAGATCAATCCCCACGCCTCCAAGCGGGAGATGGATATGCTGCTCTCCACCGGCGAGCAGATCTCCGTATCCCTGTGCGCCATGGCGCTGGAGGCCATGGGGCTGCCCTGCGTATCTTTGGCGGCCTGGCAGGTGGGCATTCAGTCCACCAACATCCACTCCGACGCCCGCATCCGGAAAATCGACTCCGAGCGGGTCCAGGCGGAGCTGGATCAGCACCGCATCGTCATCGTCACCGGCTTCCAGGGCGTGGACCGGCAGGGCGACGTCACCACCCTGGGCCGGGGCGGGTCCGACACCAGCGCCGTGGCCCTGGCCGCCGCCTTCCGGGCGGACCTGTGCCAGATTTACACCGACGTGGACGGCGTGTACACCACCGATCCCCGCATCGTGCCCAACGCCCGCAAGCTGGACGAGATCACCTACGACGAGATGCTGGAGCTGGCGTCCCAGGGCGCCCAGGTGCTCCACAACCGCAGCGTGGAGCTGGCCAAGAAGTTCAGAGTGAATTTGGAAGTTGTTTCCAGCCTGGAACGGAAGCCTGGAACGAAAGTTAAGGAGGTCACCAAAGTGGAGAAAACCAACATCGCCGGTGTGGCGAAGGATACCAGCATTGCCCGGGTCGCCCTGATCGGCCTGCAGCACAACCCCGGCGTCGCCTTCCAGGTGTTCGATCTTTTGAGCAAGCACAACATCAATGTGGACGTGATTTTGCAGTCCATCGGCCGTCAGGAGACCAAGGACATCACCTTCACCGTCCACAAAAAGGACCTGGCGGAGACGGAGGATATCCTCAACGAGCACCGGGAGGCTCTGCGCTTCGACCACATTGAATCCGACGACAGCATCGGCAAGGTGTCCATCGTGGGCGCCGGGCTGATGAGCAACTGCGGCGTGGCCGCCCGGATGTTCGAGGCCCTCTATGAGGCGGGCATCAACATCCAGATGATCAACACCTCCGAAATCCGGGTCTCCGTCCTGCTGGACGAGGAGGACGTGAACCGGGCGGTGAAGGCCATCCACGCCAAGTTCTTCGACGAGGCATGAGACCGTCCGGGGGGCAAAGCCCCCCGGACGCCCTGCGGCCCGCCGGGGGCGCATTTCCGCGGCCCGGCGGGCCCTTCCCCGGGGGAGGCGCGCCGTTTCCCCCGCCCCCGGGGGGCATTGTGACACCATCAGCCATTCCGTCCCGTTTTTTAAGGAGGAACATTATGAACGCCATCGTTACCGTCGTGGGCCAGGACCGGGTGGGCATCATCGCCGCCATCTGCAACCGGCTGGCCGGCTTCAACGTCAACATCCTGGACATCTCCCAGACCATCCTGCAAGGCTCCTTCACCATGGTCATGGCCGTGGACCTCAGCGCCGCCAGCGCCCCCTTCGGGGACCTCAGCGCCGCCCTGGCGGAGCTGGGCGGGGAGATGGGGCTCTCCATCCGCATCCAGCGGGAGGAGATTTTCAACGCCATGCACGCCATTTGAGGAGGAGTGGATATGCTCAGTCAGAAGGACATCCTCTCCACCATTGAGATGATCGACCAGCAGCACCTGGACATCCGCACCATCACCATGGGCATCTCCCTGCTCAGCTGCTGCGACCCGAACCCCCGGCGGGCCTGTGAGAAGATTTACGAGAAGATCACCCGGTATGCCGAAAAGCTGGTGCGCACCGGCGAGGACATCGAGCAGGAGTTCGGCATCCCCATCGTCAACAAGCGCATCTCCGTCACCCCCATGGCCCTGGTGGCCGGGGCCAGCGACACGGAGGACTACGTGCCCTTCGCCGAGGCCCTGGACCGGGCGGCCAAGACCTGCGGCGTCAACTTCATCGGCGGCTACTCCGCCCTGGTGCAGAAGGGGCTGACGGCGGCGGACGAGCGGCTGATCCGCTCCATTCCCGAGGCCATGGCCCGGACGGAGCTGGTGTGCGCCTCTGTCAACGTGGGCTCCACCAAGGCGGGCATCAACATGGACGCCGTGGCCCTCATGGGCCGGATCATCAAGGAGACCGCCCGGGCCACTGCGTCCCGGGACGGCCTGGGCTGCGCCAAGCTGGTGGTGTTCTGCAACGCCGTGGAGGACAACCCCTTCATGGCCGGCGCCTTCCACGGCGTGGGCGAGGCGGAGAAGGTCATCAACGTGGGGGTCTCCGGCCCCGGCGTGGTGTACCACGCCCTCCAGGCGGTGAAGGGCCAGCCCTTCGACGTGGTGGCGGAGACGGTGAAAAAGACCGCCTTCCGGATCACCCGCATGGGCCAGCTGGTGGCCCAGGAGGCCAGCCGCCGGCTGGACACCCCCTTCGGCATCGTGGATTTGAGCCTGGCCCCCACCCCCGCCGTCGGGGACAGCGTGGCCCGCATCCTGGAGGAGATGGGCCTGGAGACCTGCGGCACCCACGGCACCACGGCGGCCCTGGCGCTGCTGAACGATGCGGTGAAGAAGGGGGGCGTCATGGCGTCGTCCAGCGTGGGCGGCCTCTCCGGCGCCTTCATCCCCGTCAGCGAGGACGAGGGCATGATCGCCGCCGCCAAGGCGGGGACGCTGTGCCTGGACAAGCTGGAGGCCATGACCTGCGTGTGCTCCGTGGGGCTGGACATGATCGCCGTCCCCGGCGACACCCCGGCCGAGACCCTCTCCGCCATCATCGCCGACGAGGCGGCCATCGGCATGGTGAACTGCAAGACCACCGCCGTGCGCCTGCTGCCCACCCCCGGCAAGACCGTGGGGGACACCATCGAGATGGGCGGGCTGCTGGGCAGTGCCCCGGTGATGCCGGTCCACCGGGAGTCCAGCGCCGCCTTCATCGCCCGGGGCGGCCGCATCCCCGCGCCGCTCCACAGCCTGAAAAACTGAACCGAAGCCCCGAAAAGGACCGCCGTAGGCGGTCCTTTTTTCCCGTGGAAGGGGCTGCAAAAAATTTTCTCCCGGAAGATTGTTAAAAAATTTGACAAGTCGAAACTTTTGGTCTAAACTAGGGGAAAACCGAGGGAAACCTTTGAACGGGAGTGAGTCACTTGAAAAAAGAGAATATTTCCGACGCTGTGGTTCGGCGCCTGCCCCGCTATTACCGCCAGCTGACGGAATTGTGCGCCCGCGGTGTTGTGCGCATTTCCTCCCATTCCCTGGGGCAGGAGATGAACATCACCGCCTCCCAGATTCGCCAGGATTTCAGCTGCTTCGGCGAGTTTGGCCAGCAGGGCTACGGCTATAATGTGGAGGAGCTGCGCTCCGAGATCGGCCACATTCTGGGCGTGGACAACAACCACCACCTCATCATGATCGGCGTGGGCAACCTGGGCCACGCGCTGTTGCAGAACTTCCGGTTTTCCCAGAGCGGCTTTACCGTGGACGCCGCCTTCGACGTGGCCCCCACGGTGGCGGGGACCACGGTGAACGGCGTGCCGATTTACGCCATGCGGGATCTGGAGAGCTACATCCGGGAGCACCCCGTGGACGTGGTGGTGCTGACCATCCCCCAGTCCGTGGCCCAGGAGACGGCCAACCGCCTCATCAGCCTGGGGGTCCGGGGGTTCTGGAACTTCACGAACGTGGAGCTGTCCAGCAGCGAGCCGGACGTGAAGTTTGAGAACATCCACTTTGCGGACAGCCTCCTCACCCTCAGCTACCGCATTGCCAACCGCTGACGCCGCCGCTGCGGCGCCGGGCTGACGAAAGGATTTGGGATACATATGATCAAAAAGACCGCACTTTTGCTGCTGGCGTGCTTGGTGCTTGGGGCGGCGGCCCTGGCCGCCGGCGGCAGCGGCGACCCCCTGGCCTCCCTGTCCTACCTGGCGGGCACCTTTTCGGACACCTTGGACCGCCAGATCGACCGGCGGCTGGACGCGTCCGACCAGGCGCTGCTGGAGGGGGCGGCGGACGGCGGCGGCGCCGGGGAGACGGCCGCCGTCTGGGCGGAGACCCGCCTGAAGGCGGGAGACGCCCTGCTGGGCAGCACCGGCACCGGGGTGCTGGTGCTGGCGGGCAGCGTGCAGGTCCACTGCACCACGGGCACGGTGGTGGACGTCTCCGCCGGGACCACGGTGCCCAGCGGCGCCACCCTCTCCACCGGGCACCGCTATCTGGCGGCGGAGGACACCAGCGCCGTGTTCACCGTCACCAGCAAGACCGCCGTGGTGGACTACCAGGGCCCCTACGCCTTCACCTACTCCGGGGAGGTGGACTATAACGCCGCCGCCGCCGCGCTGAAGACACTGCACCTGTTCCAGGGCAGCTTCACTGGATACGGCCAGGGCTTCGACCTGGAGGCGGCGCCCACCCGGCTCCAGGCCCTCATCATGTTCATCCGGGTGCTGGGGGAGGAACAGCAGGCCCTGGCCTGGACCGGGACCACCCCCTTCACCGACATCCAGCGGGGCAGCCAGGCGGAGAAGTACGTGGGCTACGCCTATGCCATGGGCTATACCAACGGGTACAGCGCCACCAGCTTCCGCCCCGCCGGGGCGGTGAATGCCTATCAGTACACGGAGTTCGTCCTCCGGGCCATGGGGTACAGCTCCGCCGCCAATACGAACCTGGCGGACACTCTGACCCGGGCCCGGGACTGCGGCGTGCTGACGGAGGGGGAGGTGGCCATGCTCCAGCGGGACCCCTTCCTGCGGGCGGAGCTGGCCTATCTCTCCTACTACGCCCTGGAGGCCGTCCTGCCCGACGGCGGGACCCTGGGGGAGCGCCTGGAGGAGAAGGGCGTCTTCACCCGGGCGGAGTGGGACGCGGCCCGGGGACAGGTCCCCGGCTGGCGTTTGTGAAATCCGCCCGCACACCCGGCACAGGACCGCATACTATGGATTGAGACCGCTCCGGTCGGTCTACATTTCATAGGAGGTCCCGATATGTGCAATAATGGCTTTGGTGGCGGCAACTGCTGCTGGATCATCATCCTGCTGATCATCGTTTGGTGCTGCTGCGGAAATGGCGGCTGGGGTGGCTGCGGCAACAGCTGCGGCTGCGGCAACAACTGCGGCTGCGGCAACAACTGCGGTTGCAATCCCGCTCCCTGCTGCTGATTCCCCTCCCGAGATACCGGCGCCCCGGGTCCGAAAGGACCCGGGGCGCCTTGCCGTGCTCCGGCGGGGGAGGGGGGATGACAAACGGGCCCGGGCGTGGTATAATGCCCGGGTACGGGGCGGCGAATCCAAGGTTGTCCGCCCTGAAAAAGCCGTTTTTCCGGAAAACGGTGCAAAGACGGAGAAAACCATGGAAAACTATTTGCAGACCGAGCTGACGGACGATCAGCTGCGTGCCATCAGCTCCATCGGGCTTGCCCACATGGGGGACGCGGTGTTTGAAATTCTGGTGCGGACCTGGCTGTGCGCCCACGGAAAGGCCACCGGCAAGGGACTGCACCAGGCCACCATCCGCCTGGTGTGCGCCGAGAGCCAGGCCCAGCGGGCCCGGCGCATCCTGCCGCTGCTGACGGAGGAGGAGGCGGCGGTGCTCCGCCGGGGCCGCAACGCCCAGGTCCGCTCCGTCCCCAGCCACGCCAGCCGGGCCCAGTACGCCGAGGCCACCGCCCTGGAGGCGCTGCTGGGCTGGCTGTACCTGAAGGGCCGGAGAGAGCGGATCAACGAATTGTTCTGCGCAATGATGGAGGAATGACCCATGCCCCTGGACGCAATCTGTTTACAGGCAATCGTCGCGGAGCTGCGGCCCCAGCTGCTGGGGCTGCGGATTGACAAGGTGCAGCAGCCCTCCCGGGAGCAGGTGATTTTGCTGCTGCGGGGAAACCGGCGGCTGCTGCTGAACGCCGGGGCCAACGCCCCCCGCATCCAGCTCACGGCCCTCCCCCGGGACAACCCGGCGGAGCCGCCCATGTTCTGCATGCTGCTGCGCAAGCACCTGGTGGGCGCCCGGGTGGCGGATCTCACCCAGCCCGCCCTGGAGCGGCTGGTGCGGCTGGAGCTGGACATCACCGACGACTTCGGCTGCCCCGGCCGGCGGACGCTGGTGCTGGAGGCCATGGGCCGCCGGTCCAACCTGATCCTGCTGGACGGGGAGGGCCGGGTGGTGGACTGCCTGCGCCGGGTGGACGCGGACATGTCCGCCAGCCGCCAGGTGCTGCCGGGGCTGTTTTACCAGCCCCCCGCCTCCACCGGCCGCCTGCCGGCGACGGAGGAGACGGAGGCGGGCTTCCGGGAGAGGCTGGCCGCCGCCAACCAGGAGCGGCAGCTGGATGCCTTTTTGCTGGACACCTATTTCGGCATCTCCCCCCTGATGGCCCGGGAGCTGGCCTTCCGGACGGCGGGGGAGACGGACCGACGCCTCTTTGAGCTGGGGCCGGCGGGGACGGAGCGCTTCTGGCGGGAGCTCTCCGGCTTTTTGGAGGCCGTCCGGGAGGGCCGCTTTACGCCGCTGTGCCTGCGGCGGGAGGGCCGCATGATGGAGTTTGCCTGCCTGCCCGTGGGCCAGTACGGCGGGGCGGTGGAGAGCGAGACCTGGGAGAGCTTCTCCGCGCTGCTGGACGCCTTCTACGAGGCCAGGGAGCGCCAGGAGCGGACCCGGCAGCGGGGGGCGGACCTGATCCGCACCGCCACCACCGCCCGGGACCGGCTACGGCGGAAGCTGGCCCTCCAGGAGAGGGACTACGCCGAGACCCAGAATCGGGACCATCTGCGGATCTGCGGGGACCTCATCACCGCCAACCTCTACCGGATGGAGCGGGGGGCGGCCTCTCTGACCTGTGAGAACTTCTACGACGAGGGCGGCGGGGACATCACCATCCCCCTGGACCCGCTGCTGACGCCCCAGCAGAACGCCGCCAAATACTATAAGCGCTACACCAAGGCCAAGACGGCGGAGCGCTACCTCCGGGAGCAGATGGAGATCGCCCGGCGGGACGAGGCGTATCTGGAGAGCGTGCTGGAGGAGATCGCGGAGGCGGAGACGGAGCAGGACTTCCTGGACATCCGCAGCGAGCTGCGCTCCGCCGGATTCCTGCGCGGGCAGGAGAAGAAGGCTCCCCGGCGGGCGGCGGGACCCCGGGAGTTCCGCACCAGCGGCGGCTTCCGGGTGCTGGTGGGCCGCAACAACCGCCAGAACGACCAGCTCACCATGAAGGACGCGGACCACCGGGACCTGTGGTTCCACACCCAGAAAATCCACGGCTCTCACGTGATTTTGTGCACCGGCGGCCGGGAGCCGGAGGACGCCGACCTGGTGGAGGCGGCGCTTCTGGCGGCCTGGTACTCCCAGGCCCGGGAGAGCGGCAACGTGCCGGTGGACTACACGCCGGTGAAAAACGTGAAAAAGCCCGCCGGCGCCCGCCCCGGCATGGTGATTTACACCACCTGCCGGACCGTGAACGTGACGCCGGAGGCGGAGACGGTGAAGCTTCTGGCCGTCAAATCCAAATAGCGGGACGGGGACCACTTCCGAAGATGGGGGTGGTCCCCCTTTCCGTCCGGAGATACTTAACAAAATCCAAACGCCGTTTTGTTCAAATTCACCATTGCAAACCGGTGGGAAAGGACTACAATGAAGGTCTCCCTGGAGTAAAACGTTTTCGGAGGAAGGGAAGTCCTATGTCTTATCATTATTTGCTGGACCTGGCGCTGATCCTGTTGAGCACCAAGCTGCTGGGCCTGATCACACAGAGATTTCAAATGCCCCAGGTGGTGGGTGCGCTGCTGGCGGGCCTGATTCTGGGGCCGGCGGGGTTTAATATCCTGACGGAGACCGACTTTTTGTCCCGGCTGAGTGAGCTGGGAGTCATTGTACTGATGTTCTCCGCCGGTATGGGCACCGATATTCAGGAGCTCAAGCGCAGCGGCCGGGCCGGGTTTTTGGTGGCGCTGCTGGGCGTTCTGGTGCCCCTGGTGATGGGCACCGCCCTGGCCTGGGGCGCGGGCCGCCTGGGCATGATCGACAGCGGTAGCTTTTTGGAGGACGTGTTCGTGGGCACCGTCCTGACGGCCACCTCCGTCTCCATCACCGTGGAGACCCTGAAGGAGATGGGGAAGCTGGACACCCGGGTGGGCAACACCATCCTGGCGGCGGCCCTCATCGACGACGTGCTGGGCCTCATCGCCCTGACCATCGTCAGCAGCGTGGCCGGGGGACAGGAGAGCCTGGCCCTGGTACTGGTGAAGATCGTGCTGTTCTTCCTGTTCGCCCTGGCGATGGGCTGGGGCGCCAACCGGCTGTTCTGCTGGATGCTGGAAAAGCAGCACGGCTGGGCATCCCACCGCAACTCCGTCCTGGCCTTTGTGCTGTGCCTGCTGATGGCCTACTGCGCCGAGGAGTTCTTCGGCGTGGCGGACATCACCGGCGCCTATGCGGCGGGGCTGGTGGTGGCCTGCACGCCCAAGGGCACCTATATCCAGTCCAAATTTAATCCCCTGGGGTATCTGCTGCTGACGCCGGTGTTTTTCGCCGGCATCGGCATCAATGTACAGCTCACCGCCATGAGCGGCGGGCTGGTGCTGTTCTCCGTGCTGCTGCTGGTGGTCTCCGTCATCTCCAAGATGGCGGGGTGCGGCCTGGGGGCCCGGCTCTGCCAGTTCAGCGGGCGGGAGAGCCTCCAAGTGGGCGTGGGCATGGTGTGCCGCGGCGAGGTGGCGCTGATCGTGGCCAACCGGGGGCTGGCCATGGGCGTGCTGAGCCAGAGCCTCATGACGCCCGTCATCATCACGGTGGTGGGAGGCACCATCCTCACCCCCATTTTGCTGAAGCTGGCCTTCCGCGGCCAGCCGGAGAGCCGGATGGAGTCCAGCGGGCTGACGGACCGCTACGAAAAGGTGGATCAGCTGGACATCGTCTCCCAGGAGCTGCTGAACCGGGATCAGGCGCTGCGGGAGAAGAAGGACGCCGCCCAATGAACAAAGAGAAGCCGCGGCGCACAGCGCCGCGGCTTCTCTTCGCTTTTTCAGGCGGCGTGGGGCTCCTGGCCGGCCTCTTCGCCGGAGCGGAACAGCAGCGTGATGCACCACAGGCCCGCCAGTCCCACCAGGGCGTAGATCACCCGGGACAGAACCGCCATCTGGCCGCCGCAGAGAAAGGCCACCGTATCGAAGCCGAACAGGCCGATACCGCCCCAGTTCAGGGCGCCGATGATGGCCAAGAGCAGCGCGATCTTGTCGATAATCATGCAAAAACCTCCCATCAAGGATTTGGGGGTAGTTTGTCCCATCCGGCGAAAAGTATGCCTTTTTCCGCCGGAGGAGCGGGAATTTTGGAAATGCGATTGAAATGGGCGGGCGGGCTATTGTATAATCAGGTCAAATCCTGAAAATTGTAAAGGGGAGAGACCATGAATATTGTTTGCCTGGATATGGAGGGCGTTCTGGTGCCCGAAATCTGGATCGCCTTTGCGGAGGCCAGCGGCATCCCGGAGCTCAAGCGCACCACCCGGGACGAGCCGGACTACGACAAGCTGATGAAGTGGCGGCTGGGGATTTTGAAGGAGCACGGCCTGGGCCTGCGGGAAATCCAGGCCACCATCGCCAAAATCGACCCGCTGCCGGGTGCCAAGGCCTTTTTGGATGAGCTCCGCAGCCTCACCCAGGTGATCGTCCTCAGCGATACCTTTGAGGAGTTTGCCAAGCCCCTGATGGAGAAGCTGGGCTGGCCCACCATCTTCTGCAACGCGCTGGAGGTGGCGGAGAGCGGCGAGATCACCGGCTTCCGGATGCGCTGTCCCCAGTCCAAGCTGACCACCGTCAAGGCGCTGCAATCCATCGGCTACGAGACCATCGCCAGCGGCGACAGCTACAACGACCTGGGCATGATCCAGGCCAGCAAGGCGGGCTTCCTCTTCAAGAGCACGGACAAGATTAAGGCGGACCACCCGGAGCTGCCCGCCTACGAGACCTTCGACGAGCTGCTCCGCGCCATCCGAGCGGCGCTGTGAGCGTGGGGGAGGATACGGTATGAAGGAGTGTTTCCGGTCCCTGGGCTTTTATCCCGCGGACATTCTCCTGCCCCGGGAGGCCGACATGACCAAGTGGGCCGTGGTGGCCTGCGACCAGTTCACCTCCCAGCCGGAGTACTGGCAGGCGGTGGCGGACACGGTGGGGGACGCTCCCTCCACCCTGCGGCTGATTCTGCCGGAGGCCGGGCTCAGCGGCCCGGAGGTGGAGCGGGACATCGCCGCCATCAACGGCGCCATGGAGGACTATCTGGCCCGGGACCTGTTCCGGACGCTGCCGGAGAGCCTGCTCTACATCCAGCGCACCCAGTCCGACGGAAGGGTGCGCCGGGGCCTCATCGGCATGGTGGACCTGGAGCAGTACGACTTCACCCCCGGCAGCGGCGCCCTGATCCGGGCCACCGAGGGCACGGTGCTCTCCCGCATCCCGCCCCGGGTGCGGGTCCGGCGCAACGCCCCCCTGGAGCTGCCCCATGTGATGTTGCTGATCGACGACCCGGACAGGACCGTGATCGAGCCGCTGGACCCCGCCGGGATGGAGCCGCTCTACGACTTTGCTCTCCAGCAGGGGGGTGGGCACCTCCGGGGCTGGCGGCTGACGGCGGAGCAGACCGACGCCGTGGCGGCGGCTCTGGCGGGTCTGTGCACTCCGGCGGAGATGGAGCGGAAGTACGGCCTGGGCGGCGCGGCGCCGCTGCTGTTCGCCGTGGGGGATGGAAACCACTCCCTGGCCACCGCCAAGCAGTGCTATGAGGATTTGAAAAAGGTGACGCCGGAGGAGCAGTGGGCGGACCTGCCCGCCCGGTACGCCCTGGTGGAGGTGGTGAACAACCACGACGACGCTCTCCGCTTCGAGCCCATCCACCGCGTCCTCTTCCACGTGGACCCGGAGGCGTTTCTGGCGGCGTTCCGCGCCGCCTATCCCGACGCCTGCGAGGGGCAGGGAGAGGGCCACGTGCTGGAGTGCGTCTGGGCGGGGCACGACAGGTATCTCACCGTGCCGAACCCGGCGGTGCAGCTGGCGGTGGGCACCCTCCAGAGCGTGATTGACGGGTACTTGCAGCAGCACCCGGAGGCGGAGGTGGACTACATCCACGGCGAAGACGTGACGCGGGAGCTGGCGTCCCGGGACGGCTGCATGGGCTTTTTGCTGCCCGCCATGGAAAAGGAGCAGCTGTTCAAAACCGTCATGGCCGACGGCGTGCTGCCCCGCAAGACCTTCTCCATGGGCCACGCCCAGGACAAGCGGTACTACGTGGAGGCCCGGAAAATTCGTTGATTTCACCAAGCCCCGGCTGAAAATTTTTTCAGCCGGGGGCTTTTCTTTTTTCGACGGGTGTGGTACTATTGAACTAAGAAGAGAGAGGCGGCATAAAATAGTTTAGTGAAATCAACCAAACGTCGGGAAAGGAGCAAGTGATGATGGGACTGTTTCAAAGTGCGCTGTACCTGGGCGGGGGACTGATCTTCCTCATTCTGCTGCTCCTGCCTGCGCTGTTCCTGCTGTCCATCAGCGTATTGTATATGGTGATGGAGGTCATTTGGCGGTTTCGCAGGAGACGGGGCCTCTTTTGAGGAGACGGACGCCGGGGCTGTGGAGATTCCACGGCCCCGGCTTTTTTTTGCGTCCGGGATGTGGTAGAATCGTGTCCGTGAAGAGACGAGAGGAGGCGCGGCGTGAAACAGACGAGAACGGCCCCGTGCAAGGTGAATCTGGCGCTGGACATCCTGGGCCGGCGGGAGGACGGATACCACGACTTGCGGATGGTGATGCAGACGGTGTCCCTCTGCGACACCGTGACGGTGGAAGAGCGGGGGACGGGCTTCGCGCTCCACACCGGCGGGACCTTCCTCCCGGCGGGGCGGAAATCCCTGGAGCAGCGGGCGGCGGAGGCCTTCTACGCCTTTTTGGGGCGGCCCATGCCGGGGCTGGCGGTGACGCTGGAAAAGCGGGTCCCGGCCTACGCGGGCCTGGGCGGCGGCAGCGCCGATGTGGCGGCGCTGCTGCGCCTGCTGCGCCGGGCCTACTGCCCGGAGCTGTCCACGGCGGATTTGGAGCGCATCGGCTTTGCGGTGGGCAGCGACATGCCCTTCTGCGTCCGGGGGGGGACCGCCCTGGCGGAGGGCAGGGGCGAGGTGCTGACGGACCTGGCGCCGCTGCCGCCCTGCCATCTGGTGCTGTGCAAGCCGGACTTCGGCATTCCCACGCCGGAGCTGTTCGCCCGGGTGGACGGCGGGGAGCTGTCCCGCCGCCCGGATACCGGCGGCATGGCGGCGGCTCTGGCGGCGGGGGACCTGGCGGGGGTAGCGGCCCGGCTGGGCAATGTATTCGAGGAGGTGCTGCCGGCGGAATACGGCGCGGTGTTTGCCATCAAGGACCGCCTGCGGGAGCTGGGGGCCATGAACGCCGCTATGAGCGGCTCCGGTCCCACGGTGTTCGGCCTCTTCCGGGAGGAGGCGGCGGCGGCCCGGGCGGCGGAGACGCTGCGGCGGACCTATGCCCAGACCTTTCTGGCCCGGCCCGTGGGGCGGCTGGACGAGGAGGAGAATTGAAAAATTTTCCGAAAAAGTGAATAAAAACGGAGCGTTCCGTCCATGATGGGTGCAACACCTACATAGAAAGGGACGGAACACAGATGAAAACAGCTACAAAAACTGCAAATTATAAATGGAAAGCGGTGGAGGTCGCCCTGCTGCTGGGGCTGGCGGTATTCCTGGCCTCCGGGGCGCTGGCCCTGCGGACCCAGGACCAGCTGGCGGACAAGGTGGTGCGGCTCCACGTTTTGGCCAACTCCGATTCGGAGGAGGACCAGGCGCTGAAGCTGCGGGTCCGGGACAGAGTGCTGGAGCGGGCCACGGAGCTGCTGGAGCAGTCGGCGGACCGGCGAGAGGCGGAGGGCCTGCTCCGGGGCAACCTGCTGGAGCTGGAGCGCATCGCGGCGGAGGAGATCGCCGCCGCCGGCTATGCGTACCCGGTGACGGCGGAGCTGACGGAGACCGTCTTCCCCACCAAGGAGTACGACGGCTTCACCCTGCCCGCCGGGGAGTACCTGGCCCTGCGCATCGTCATCGGGGAGGGCGGCGGCCAGAACTGGTGGTGCGTGGTGTTCCCGCCGCTGTGCACCGCCGCGGCGGCGGAGGTCCCCGCCTCCGCCCTGGCGGCGGGCTTTTCCGAGGAGGAGGTGGGCCTCATCACCGAGGAGGACCGGGGCTACGTGCTGAAATTCAAAACCGTGGAGCTGTGGGAACAGCTGAAAGAGAACTGGAATCGCTGAGGTGGAGAGATGGAGATGGGCACGCCGCGTCTGGCGGTGCGGGACCTGGGCCGGTCCCTGGCGTTTTACCGGCGGGTGCTGGGGCTGGAGGTGGTGCAGGACTTGGGCGACGCCGTGGTGCTGACCGGGGGACTGTCCCTCCAGACCCTGGAGAGCTGGGCTGCCCTGCTGGGCCGTCCGGCGGCGGAGGTGGCTTTCGGGGGCGCCGCCGGGGAGCTGTCCTTCACGGCGGAGGACTTCGACGCCGTGCTGAAGGCTCTGGAGAGCGTCCCGGATCTGGAGCTGGTGCACCCGCCTCTGGAGCGCCGGTGGGGCCAGCGGGCGGTGCGCCTGTACGACCCGGACCGGCACCTTTTGGAGGTGGCGGAGCCCCTGGCCCAGGTGTGCCGCCGGTTCCGGGACAGCGGCCTCAGCGAGGAGGGCGTGGCCCGGCGGATGGCGGTGACGGTGGAATTCGTCCGCCAGCAGCTAGAGGCGCGATGAGAGAATCAAAAAGGGCCGCCCGGTAGGGCGGCCCTTTCGCGGGTCGAAAGCGTCTTGCGGCGGTCTGCCGCCGGAGCGGCGGGTGGAACGGAAGGCCGCTTGGCTGCGGCGTGTCCGCGGCCAAATTCCGCTCGGCCCGCAGGGGGCGGGCGGTGCGCCGCGCATCTATGCGGCAGGCCCCAGCCCCCTCGAAAAGGCGCCCCGGGCGCGTTTCAGCAGCCGAAGGGCCGCCCGGCAGGGCGGCCCTTCTCTCACCGGCAGGACAGATAGGCCTGGATGTCGAAGTCCAGCAGCCGGGTGTTTCCCTTCAAGTACAGGGGATGGTGGGGGTGGCCGGACTTCAGGGGCGGTCCGGCGGTGAACCACTGGGCCCCGGCGGCCTGGCCGTCGGCGGCGAAGTCCCGCATGCAGTCCATGAGATACCCCCGCTTTTCAATGATGTTTCCCCAGGCGGCCCAGACGGCGGGGGACGCCGACAGGGAGAGGAGGTAGCGGAAGGCCTTCCGGTTTTCGGCGTGGAGGGCGGCGTTGCAGGAGGGCTCCATGTCGTCGGGCCGGGTGGCCCGCTGGGCGTAGACGTTGAACATCAAAAAGCTGTCGTAGCCGTTGGCCAGGGCGATGCGCTGGGCGGACTGCAGGGTGGGGTCCAGGGCGTCCGGCGCGGCGGTGGAGGGGTTGATGCCCACGCAGATCAGGGGCCGGCGGCCCCGGGTGCCCAGAATGTAGCGGTACTCCGAATAGGTGTTGGGGACGTACAGCCAGCGCCGGACGTCGTAGCCCGGAACGGGTTGGAGCGCGGCCTCCAGCGCCGGTTCAAAGCGCTCCAGCGGGAGGGCGGCGGTGGTTCCCTTGGGAATGTGGGGCATGGCGGACCTCCTGGTTTCGACATTTTTTTCAGGATACCACAGGGCGGTCCAAAAGGCAAGCGGGGCGCCTCCCTCTGTTGCAGATAAGGGTTGCTTTTCGATAGGGGAACTGCGCTTCGTCGGAATGGCAAAAGACCTCCATACATTTTCTGTGTAGGGATTTTCCGAGTTGCGGTGCCTTCGCTCAATAAGGCGTACATGACGGTTACATCGGTTTTAGGTTTTTGTTGAGCCTGTCCACCATCCAAGCAATTCGCTTTTCCCGTCCAGCGTCTGTCTTTGCATCAAGATATGCCCGTGTATAAGTTTTCTTTACGGATAGAGACATGGCTTGGAAATTTGTGTAAGCGGGTTCATACCCTTCCAGCAGTGCGGACAGGCGGGCAATTTGTTCTTCTGTAATGATTGCCAGGGGGTTTGTAGCTTCCCACTGACCGTTCTTCTTGGCTTCCTCTATTTTCTTCCTGCCATAATCAGTCATAAGCCCTTGTTCCTCAAGTTTTTTCACCAATGCCTGATTCTTTTCTGACCATTTGCTGTTCTTTTTGCGCAGAGAAAAATATTTCTTATATGTCTTATCATCGATCTTTTCCATTTGTCCGTCAATCCAGCCAAAACAGAGGGCTTCTTCCAAAGCTTCTCCCGCTTTTATCGTTTTAGGCCCGCCAGACTTACCGAACAAAAGCCAAATACCGTCGTTTGATATACAATGCCTACTGAGCCATTCACGAAAATCCTCTCTGTTGGCAAATTTCATTGTTTCGCTGATGATATGTCCCTCCTTATCGTTTGTCCTGCCCGCCCAAAGCGTGCAAATCTCCGATTTGCCGTTCCGTGCCTTCTCCGCCGAAGCCGCCCGAATCCAATCAGGCGCTTATCAATCAGCCTGACAAAGGGGAAGGCATCCTTTATGATGTGCACTTTATTTCCAGCATCTTTTGTATGTCGCAAAAATGAACTTCACTGGTAACTCGATAATGAAGCCAACCGCCATTTCCACAGGGGTATTTGTTGTCGATACATTCTTGCGTTTCTTTTTCCGTCTGATCGTATACTTGATGAAATTGTTCATTTGACAATCGAAGCATAACGGCAAAGGCGTCCTTCTCCGCAAACACGTTGCAGACCAGCTTCTTCTTTTTTCTATGAGTAACTGCCCATCCATAGTTGTTTCCATAGGGAAAGGAAATTTCCTGCGTAGTACTGCATGCGGTTGACAACCATTCATTTATTCGGACAAATAACGCCATCCCTTTGCCACAGTACGCGGCCATGTCGTCAAATGTCGGCCTGTTCTGCCTGTCAAGCATTCTGCCATACATCGTGATCCCTCCTGACAGCCCCCAATTTGTTGAGTACGACGTCTCCGCCTCATACGGCCAGCCATCTTTTTATATTCTATCAGACGAAACGGTTCTTCTCAATGCTGTCAACAAAAACTGACGGAGGTTTTACCGGCAGCACCGATCCGCAACGGGGACGCCGCACCGGCCCCGGCGGGGAAGGGGATCAAGAGACCCCCTCCCCCGCAGCCGCTTTGTGCATTGTCTTCCGGGGGCGGAAGTGGTAGAATGAAGGACAGGCGGGAGCGCGCCTTCGCCCGGGCGAAGTACGCGTGCTCCCGAAAACGGCGGTTTGGGGAGGAATAAAACATGAAGAGAGGCAATGACTGGACCGCCCTGTGGATGGCGGCGGGGATGCTGCTGGGCCTTGCCGCAGGCTGCGCCGTGGGCATTTCCCGGGGAATGGTCGGCGTATCCATGTGTTTTGGCCTTGTGATCGGCATGGCGGCGGGGCTCGGCATCGGGGCGGCCGTCAAAAAGGGGAGAGACGGCGATTGAAGCGGCGCCGGGACCGCAGACGGGGAGAGGGGAACTTCGTATGGAATTTGTAGAGCTGACGCCGGAAAACCTTGCCGGGGAGCATCTGGGCTGCATCATCCGCAGCAAAAAGCCCCACCCGGGGGTGGAGGCCAAGCGGCAGTGGCTGGCGGAGCGGCTGCGGGAGGGGCATGTCTTTCGGAAGCTCCCGGTGAAGGCGCCGGTTTTTGTGGAATACGCGCCGCTGGAGACCGCCTGGGTGCCCGTTACGGGCGACAAGTATCTGTACCTCTACTGCCTGTGGGTGGACAGCGCGTACAAGGGCCACGGGTACGGTCGGGCGCTGCTGATGTTCTGCCTGGAGGACGCCCGGCGGCAGGGCCGGTCCGGCGTGTGCATGCTGGGGGCGAAGAAGCAGAAGGCGTGGCTGTCCGACCAGGCATTTGCAAAGAAGTTCGGCTTTGAGGCGGTGGACGCCACCGCCGACGGATATGAGCTGCTGGCGCGCTCCTTCGACGGGACGGTGCCCCGGTTTACGCCGGAGGCAAAGGCGCAGCGGGTGGAGCGCCGGGAGCTGACGGTCTATTACGACATGCAGTGCCCCTTTGTCTTGCAGCGCGTGGAGACCCTCCGGGAGTATTGCCAAGCAAAGGGTGTTCCGGCGTCGTTTTTGCAGGTGGATACGCTGCAAAAGGCGAAGGCGCTGCCCTGTGTGTTCAACAACTGGGCCGTATGCTACCAGGGGGTGTTCCAGACCGTGAACCAATTGGATGCCGCCGGTTTGGAGCGTATCCTGCGGACATGACCATCTCCCACAGACGGGCACCCTCGTGCGGGGGTGCCCGTCTGCGGTTCTTGAGGGACGGAGATTCAGGGAGCCGGCAGCTCCATCTCGCAGGGCATGGGGCGGAAGCCGTAGGCCTCGTACAGCGGACGGCCCATGTCGGTGGCCTCCAGGGAGATTTGGGAGATCCCCCGCTCCCGGGCGGCGGTGACCAGCAGGTGCAGCGTCCGGGAGGCGATGCCCCGCCTGCGGCAGGCGGGATCGGTGTACATGTTCATGATGTAGGCCTTTTCGCCGGTGGGGTTGCAGCAGGTGGGCAGGACGGAGTAAAAGCTGACCCCGCCGGCCCCCACCACGTCTTCGCCGGAAAAGACCAGGTAGGCGATGTGGCTTCCGTCCGCCAGGGCGCGGCGGTAGTAGCGGCGGCACGCCCCCGCCACGGCGGACAGGTCCGCGCCGTCGTCCAGGCCGTTGGCGGCCCGGAGGACCTTCACCCGGATTTCCGTCAGCAGCTCCAGATCCTCCGGCGCCGCCCTTCGATAGCAGATGTCCATACGGCACCTCCATGGGGGTGGGAATTTCCTCCCTTATACCATATTTGGGGGGTCTTGGCAAGGCAGGGCGGAAAAAGTGGGTGCGCGGGGCGGGGGAATGTGGTATGATGGGCGGGAGAAAACCAGGGGAGGAGCTGCCGGTATGCTGACGATTTTGATGGGCCGGGCCAAGACGGGAAAATCGGATTGGGTCCTGCGCCGCATCGCGGAGCTGGGGGACGGGGGCGAGCAGATTCTGCTGGTGCCCGAGCATGCCAGCCACCAGGCGGAGGTGGACCTGTGCCGGGCCTGCGGCCCCACCGCCAGCCGCCACGGGGAGGTGCTGAGCTTCCGCCGCCTGGGGGACCGGGTGCTGACCCTCACCGGCGGCATCGCCCAGGTGGCCCTGGACGCCGGCGGCAAGCTGCTGACGCTGCAAAAGGCGCTGCTGGAGGTGGCGCCGGAGCTGACGGTGTACCGCCGCCCCTCCCAGAAGTCCGCGTTTTTGCAGCAGCTGCTGGATTTGTTCGACGAGCTGCGGTGCTACGAGGTGACGCCGGAGATCCTCTATGAGAAGGCCGCGGACATCTCCGGCGCCACCCGCGACAAGCTCCGGGATTTGAGCCTGCTCTACGGCGCCTATGAAGCCCGGCTGAAGCGGCCGGGGCTGGACGCCCGGGACCGGATGACCCGGCTGTGCGACAGCCTGGAGGATTCCCGCTACGCCCTGGGCAAGGACGTCTTCCTCGACGGCTTCACCTATTTCAACGCCCAGGAACGGCGGGCCCTGGGCATTTTGCTGCGCCAGGCCCGGTCCGTCACCGTGACGCTGCTGGGGGAGCCGGACAGCCGGGAGGAGATCTTCGAGTCCACCCTCAAGACGCTGGGCCAGCTCCGCCGCCTGGCGGCGGAGGCGGGGGTGGCGGTGGAGGAGCTGACCCTCCGCCGGGAGGACCCCTCTGCCCTGGGCCATTTGGAGCGGTATTTCTTCGGCGCCAACGTCCCCTGCGAGGGGGCGCCGGAGGGCATCCGGGTCCGGGAGGCGGACACCGTGTTCTCCGAGGTGGAGCAGACGGCGGCGGACATCCGGCGGCTGCTGGCGTCGGGCGCCTGCCGCTGCCGGGACATCACCGTGGCCGCCCGGAACATGGGGGAGTACGAGGGCGTCATCGAGACGGTGTTCGAGCGGTACGGCATTCCCGCCTACCTCAGCCGCCGCAGCGACATTCTGGAAAAGCCGGTGCTGAGCCTGCTGACCGGCGTCCTCTCCGCCATCGGCGGCGGGTACGAGTACGACGACATGTTCCGCTGGCTGAAAACCGGCCTGGCGGGGCTGACGGCGGAGGAGTGCGACCTGCTGGAAAACTATGTGCTCAAGTGGGAGGTCCACGGGGCCATGTGGCTGCGGGACGTGGACTGGACGGAGAACCCGGACGGCTACGGCGCCCCCTGGACGGAGGAGCGGCAGGCCCGGCTGGACCGGGTCAACGCCCTGCGCCGCCGGGTGCGGGGACCGCTGCTGGACCTGGTGAACGGGCTGCGGGCCGGGGAGACGGCGGGGGAGAAGGTGGACGCGCTGTACGGCTTTCTGGAGGCGCTGTCCCTCCAGGACGCCCTGGAGGAGCAGATGCGGGCCCAGGCGGCGGCGCAGCGGCTCCAGGACGCGGAGGAGACCGCCCAGCTGTGGGAGATTCTCTGCGGCGTGCTGGACCAGTTTGTGGAGATTCTGGGCGGGGAGCCCATGGGCCTGGACGAGTTCACCCGGCTGCTGCGCCAGGTGCTGACCCAGTACAGCGTGGGCACCATCCCCGTGTCGCTGGACCAGGTCAGCGTCAGCGAGATCACCCGGAACGACCGCCACACGGCCAAGTACCTCTTCCTGCTGGGGGTCAACGACCACGTGCTGCCGGACCCGGGCCAGAGCGGCGGCATTTTGAACGACGACGACCGGCAGGAACTGCGCTGGCGGGGGATCGAGCTGGCCCCCACCGGGATGGACCGGATGGGCATCGAGCTGCAGAGCCTCTATGCCGCCCTGGCCCAGCCCACCCGGGGGCTGACGGTCAGCTACCCAGTGACGGACGTCTCCGGCGGGGAGCTGCGGCCCGCCTTTGTGGTGGACCGGCTGCGGACGCTGTTTCCGGCGCTGCGGACGGAGCGGGAGGGGCAAGAGAAGACCTACCGCCTGACGGCGGAGCTCCCCGCCCTGGAGGCCGCCGGGCAGGACCCGGAGGGGGCACTGTGGCGCTATTTCC
This sequence comes from uncultured Oscillibacter sp., assembly GCF_900544955.1. GTDB lineage: Bacteria > Bacillota > Clostridia > Oscillospirales > Oscillospiraceae > Oscillibacter. The sequence continues at coordinate 40,321 of NZ_UQXD01000002.1, read as the reverse complement.
AAGGGGAGGAGCGGTTCTCCGCCCGCCTCTGCGCCATGGAGCGGGCCTGGCACTTGCGGCGGGGCGCGCTGTCGCCGGCGGCGGTGCGGGCGCTGTACGGGGAGCGGATCACCCTGTCCGCCTCCCGGCTGGAGCGGCTGCGCAGCTGCCACTTCTCCTATTTCATGGAGTACGGCCTCCGGGCCAGGCCCCGGGAGGCCGCCGCCTTCGACGCGCCCCAGATCGGCACCTTCCTCCACTTCCTCTTGGAAAACGTCACCCGGGACGTGCTGGAACAGGGGGGCTTTGCGGCGGTGGAGCGGGAGGACCTGCGGGCCCTGGTGCGCAGGTATATGGAGCGGTATGTGGAGCAGGAGCTCCACAACTTCCAGGGGCGGAATGCCCGGTTCCGCTACCTCTTTGCCCGGCTGCGAAACACCGCCTACGCCGTGGTGGAGCAGGTGGCGGAGGAGCTGAAGAGCTCCGATTTCGTTCCATTGGCCTTCGAGCTGTCCTTCGGGGACGGGGGGGCGCTGCCGGCGGTGGTGATCTCGGAGCCGGACGGGGAGCTGCGGATCGGCGGCAAGGTGGACCGGGTGGACGGCTGGGTGCGGGAGGGAAAGCTGTATCTGCGGGTGGTGGACTACAAGTCCGGCCGGAAGGCCTTCGACCTCTCGGCGGTGAAGCTGGGACTGGACATCCAGATGCTGCTGTACCTCTTTGCGCTGCAGCGGGAGGGCAAGTCCTACTTCGGACGGGACATCGAGCCGGCGGGGGTGCTGTACCTCCCGGCCCGGGATGAGATTTTATCGGCGGAGCGGAACATCCCGCCGGAGAAATTGCAGAGCGAGCGGGAAAAGCAGCTCCGGCGCAGCGGGCTGCTGCTGGCGGAGCCGGCGGTGCTGGAGGCCATGGAGCACGAGGCCCTGCGCCAGCCCCGGTATCTCCCCGTCCGGGTGAGCCGGGACGGAAACCTCTCCGGCAGCATCGCCTCGGCGGCCCAGCTGGGAAAGCTGGGGGCCTACGTGGAGAAGCTGCTCCACCAGATCTCCCGGGAGGTCCGCCAGGGCAACATCGACGCGGACCCCTGCTGCCACAGCGAGGAGGACAGCTTTTGCCAATACTGCGCCTGGGCCGGGGCCTGCCACTTCCAGGACGGCCGGGACGGGGACCATCTGCACTACATTCTGCCGGTGAAGGCGGAGGAGTTCTGGAGCATGCTGGAAAGGGAGGACGACTGATATGGGACTGACACTGACCCCCCAGCAGCAGGCGGTGGTGGAGAACCGGGGGGGAAGCCTGCTGGTGTCCGCCGCCGCCGGCTCCGGCAAGACCAAGGTGCTGGTGGAGCGGCTGTTCCGCTACGTGACGGAGGAGCGCTGCAACGTGGACGACTTCCTCATCATCACCTACACCAAGGCCGCCGCCGCGGAGCTGCGGAGCAAAATCGCCGGGGAGCTGTCCCGGCGGCTGGGGGAGACCCCGGGGGACGCCCACCTGAAGCGGCAGCTGCTGCGGGTGTATCAGGCGGACATCAAGACGGTGGACGCCTTCTGCACCGGGCTGCTGCGGGAGAACACCCACCTGCTGGCCCGGGAGGGGGACCGCTATGCCCTGACCCCGGACTTCAAGGTGCTGGACGAGAGCGAGGCCCGCCTGGTGCGCCGGCGGGTGCTGGGGCGGACGCTGGAGGCCTTTTACGACGCCCTGGACCCGGGGCGGGAGCTGCTGGCGGACACCCTGGGCGCCGGGCGGGACGACAGCGCCCTGGAGGAGCTGGTGCTGGAGCTGTACGACAAGCTGCAAAGCCACGCCTACCCGGAGCGATGGCTTTCGGAGAGCCGCCGGTCCTGGGGGGCGCTGGAGGGGGACTTTGACGGCACGCCCTACGCCGGGGAGCTGCTTGGCGTCATCCGCCGGAAGGCGGATCACTGGGCGGCGCTGCTGGAGCGGGCGGCGGAGCGGACGGCGGGGGACGAGGCCCTCTCCGCCGGCTACGGAGAGAAGTTCCGGGCCGCGGCCCGGGGCTTCGCCCTCCTGGGGGGAAGCCGGACCTGGGAGGACGCCCGGCAGAATTGCGCCGGAGTGGTGTTCCCACGGCTGTCCACCCCCCGGGGGCGGAAGGACGACCCGGAGCTCTCCGCGCTCAAGCAGGTGTGGGAGAGCTGCAAGGCGGAGAAGAAGGGGCTGGACGCCCTGCTGGACGTCAGCGGCGGGGAGGCCATGGAGGATTTGCGGGCGGTGGCCCCGGCCATGGAGGCCCTGCTGGCGCTGACGGCGGACTTCGGAGAGGCCTACCGGGTGGAGAAGCTGCGGCTGGGGAGCATGGACTTCTCCGACCAGGAGCATCTGGCGCTGCGGCTGCTGGTGGCGGAGGACGGCGCCCCCACGGAGCTGGGGGAGCAGGTGGCCGCCCGGTACCAGGAGATTCTGGTGGACGAGTACCAGGACACCAACGAGGTGCAAAACGCCATTTTCCGGGCGGTGTCCAAGGGGGGGAACAACCTCTTCACCGTGGGGGACGTAAAGCAGAGCATCTACCGCTTCCGCCTGGCGGACCCCACCATCTTCCTGGAAAAATACGGCCGCTTCAAAAACTGGGAGGAGGCGGCGCCGGGGGAGGAGCGGAGGATTCTGCTCTCGAAGAATTTCCGCTCCCGCCGGGAGATTCTGGACGCGGCCAACTTCATCTTCTCCAACATCCTCTCCCCGGAGATGGGGGAGATGGCCTACGGGGAGGACGAGGCCCTCCACTTCGGCGCGGCGTACTACCCGGAGCGCGGGGACTGCGCCACGGAGTTCCACCTGATCGCCGCCCGGCAGAAGTCGGCGGAGAACGACCAGCCGGTGAAGCGGTTGACGGCGGAGGCCCGGTTTGTGGCGGAGCGCATCCGGCGGCTGCTGGACGAGGGCTATCCCGTCACCGACGGGGACGGGTGCCTGCGGCCCTGCCGGCCGGAGGACATCGTGATTTTGATGCGCTCCCCCGGCAGCCGCACCGCCGCCTTCGCCGGGGCCCTGGCGGAGCGGGACATCCCCTGCTCCTTCGAGGAGAGCGGGGATTTCTTCCACACCATGGAGGTCTCTGTCATGCGCTCGCTGCTGGAGCTGGTGGACAACCCCCGGCAGGACGTGCCGCTGATTGCGGTGCTCCGCTCGCCCCTCTTCGGCTTTTCGGCGGACCGGCTGGCCCAGGTCCGGGCGGCGGCCGACGGCGGGGCGGACTGCGCCGCCTTTCTGGAGACGCTTGGGGCTCTGCGGCAGGCGGCCCGGGACATGAGCGTGCATCGGCTGGTGTGGCACATCTACAACACCCTGAACGTCCTGGGGGTCTTCGGCGCTATGGACGGCGGGGCGGAGCGGCGGGAGAACCTGATCGCCTTCAGCCGCCACGCGGAGAAGTTTGAGAGCAGCGGCTACCGGGGGCTGTTCGCCTTCGTCACCCAGCTGCGGCGGCTGCTGGAGGCGGACCAGGCCCCCGCCACCCGGGCCGCGGCGGCGGTGAACGGCGTCCGCCTCATGAGCATCCATAAGTCCAAGGGCCTGGAATTCCCCATCGTCATCCTGGCGGACCTGGACCACGCCTTCTCCCGCCAGGACTTCGACACGCCGGTGCTGGTCCATCCCCAGATGGGCCTGGGCCCCCGGCGGGTGGATTTGGAACGGAAGATCAAGTACCCCACCCTGGCCCGCCGGGCCGTGGAGGAGCGGCTGCGGCGGGAGAATCTGGCGGAAGAGCAGCGCATCCTCTATGTGGCCATGACCCGGCCCAAGGAGAAGCTGATTCTGGTGGACGCCATGTACCACGCGGAGACCCGCCTCCAGCGGCTGGCGGCGGTGGCCGCCTGCCCCGTGCTGCCGGAGACGGTGGCGGCGGGCAGGACCTTTGGGGAGTGGCTGCTGCTGGCGCTGCTGTGCAGGCCGGAGGCGGCGCCGCTGCGGGAGCTGGCGGACCTCCCGGTGGAGCTGCTGTGCGCCGGGGACGAGAGCCCCTGGCAGGTGTTTGTCCATTTCGGGGAAGACTACCGCGCCCGGCCCCTCCGGCGCGGGGAGGGGGCGGAATCGGCCCGGCGGGAGGCGCCCTTCGACCCGGCGCTGCTGTCCTTTACCTACCCCTACCGGCGGGAGACGCTGCTGCCCGCCAAGGTGACGGCCACCCAGCTCAAGGGCCGGACCCTGGACGAGGAGATCGCGGAGCACGCCGCCCACACCCCCTATCTCCGCCCCCTGACCCAGCCCAAATTCCGCCGGGAGCGGCAGGGGCTGACCCCGGCGGAGCGGGGCACCGCTACCCACCTGGTGCTGCAATACCTGGACTTTGGGGAGCGGGACGTGGCCGCCCAGATCGAGGGGCTGCGGCTGAGGGCGCTGTTGACGCCCCAGCAGGCGGGGGCGGTGGACCGCCCCTGCCTGGAGCGGTTTTTGGACTCGCCCCTGGCGGAGGAGATCCGGCGGGGACGGAACGTTCTGCGGGAGTACCGCTTCGCGCTGCTGATGGACGCCCGGGCCTACGATCCCCAAGCCGCCGGGGAGGACGCCATCCTCCTCCAGGGCGTGGTGGACTGCTGCTTTGAGACGGCGGAGGGGCTGACGGTGGTGGATTTCAAGTCGGACCGGGTAGACACGGCGGAGGAGGTGGCCCGGCGGGCGGAGCACTACCGCCCCCAGCTGGAGGCGTACAGCCTGGCGCTGTCCCAGGTGCTGGAAAAGCCGGTGGTCCGGCGGGTGCTGTATTTTTTACATGCCGGTGAAACGGCGGAGGTGTGAGCCATGGCAACTGCGAAAATGGAGGGGTTTTTCCCCTATCCCCGGGAGCGGGTGTGGGCGGCGGTCACGGACCTGTCCGACTGGCGGTGGCGCAGCGACCTGAAGGGTCTGGAGGTGACGGGGCCGGACACCTTTGTGGAGTACGCGGCGGACGGCACCGCCACGCGCTTTGCGGTCCGGCGGCGGGAGGAGCCGGGTCTGTGGGCTTTTGAGATGGAAAACGGGAACATGGCGGGGTGCTGGACCGGGCGGTTCGCCGACGCCCCCGGGGGCTGCACCGCGGCCTTCACCGAGGAGGTGCAGGCGAAAAGGGTCTGGATGCGGCCCTTTGTGGGGTGGTACCTGCGGAGTCAGCAGAGGCGGTATTGGGCGGATCTTCGGCGGCGGCTGGAGGCCCTTGCCGGGGAGAAATGAAAAAAATCGGAAAAAAGTCAGAAAAATGCTTGCAATTTCGGAAAAGCTGTGTTATCCTAATTGAGCCTTTGTAAGAGGGTAGCCTTGCTAAGAAAGAGGTGAACGAGAGCAATGAAGGAAGGAATCCATCCCAATTATCAGCAGACTACGATTACTTGCGCCTGCGGTAATGTGATTGAGACAGGTTCTACCAAGAAGGATATCAAGGTGGAAGTCTGCTCTAAGTGTCACCCCTTCTTTACAGGTAAGCAGAAGCTGGTGGATACCGGCGGACGCGTTGCCAAGTTCAACAAGAAGTTCGGCCTGGCGAAATAAGCCTGACACGATCACAAAAGGGTCTGCCATAGGGGCAGACCCTTTTTTTGTTTACATTTCCCGGCGCGGCGCATATACTGGTACTATTCTCACGGATCGGAGAGGAGTTTTCAGCCATGCATCTGCACACTGTGGATTGGAAGGAATTCGCGCCGGAGAGCTTCCGGCTGTTCCAGAACCGCCAGCCCCTGCTGAGCGCCGGGGACCGGAGTCGCTGCAACACCATGACCATCGGCTGGGGGCAGCTTGGCACCCTGTGGAACCTGCCGGTGTGCACCGTTTACGTGCGGCCGGAGCGGCACACCTATGCCTTCATGGAGGAACATGACCACTTCGCGCTGTCCGTGCTGCCGGAGGGGAGCGGGGAGATCACCCGCTTTTGCGGCACCCGGAGCGGCCGGGAGGTGGATAAGGTGCAGGCCTGCGGCCTGACGCTGGATTACGGCGCCGGGGACGCCCCCTTTTTCCAGGAGGCGGAAGTGGTGCTGGTGTGTAAAAAATTGTATGTTCAGGACCTGGCGCCGTCCTGCGTGGTGGACGGGCGGATTCACGCCTCCTACGGCGAAAAGGGCGGCTGGCACCGGGCCTACACCGGCCAGGTGCTGGAGGTCTATCAAAAATAAGGAGGATCTATGCGGGAAACAGAAGAAGTACGGGACAGAGTGATGCTGGTAGGTCTGAACTCCCCGGTACTAAAAAAGGAAGAGAACGCCGACGAGACCACCATGGAGGAGCTCTCCGCCCTGGTGGAGACCGCCGGGGGGGAGACGGTGGGCATCGTGCTGCAAAACCGGCCCTCCCCGGACCCCCGCAGCTTCATCGGCGAGGGGAAGGTGGAGGAGGTCCGCACATTCTGCCAGCACGAAAACGCCACCATGGTGATTTTCGACAACGACCTCTCCCCCTCCCAGCTCCGGGTGCTGACGGAGGCGCTGGGGGTCCAGGTGCTGGACCGCTGCGGCCTGATCCTGGACATTTTCGCTCAGCGGGCCAAGACCAGGGAGGGCCGCTTGCAGGTGGAGCTGGCCCAGTACCAGTACCTGCTGCCCCGGCTGACGGGCATGTGGACCCATCTGGAGCGGCAGGCGGGCACCAGCGGCAAGGGGCCCATCGGCTCCAAGGGCCCCGGCGAGACCCAGCTGGAGACGGACCGCCGCCACATCCACCGGAAGATTGACAAGCTCCGGGAGGATTTGGAGGACGTGCGCCGGGTGCGGGGCACCCAGCGCCAGCAGCGGCAGAAGAACGAGGTGCCGGTGGTGGCCATCGTGGGCTATACCAACGCGGGGAAGTCCACCCTGCTGAACCAGTTGACCGGGGCGGGCATCCCCGCCAACAACCGCCTCTTCGACACCCTGGACACCACCAGCCGTCTGCTGACGGTCAGCGACACGCTGGATGTGGTGGTCAGCGACACGGTGGGCTTCATCCGCAAGCTGCCTCACCAGCTGGTGGAGGCCTTCAAGGCCACGCTGGAGGAGCTGGAGTACGCGGATTTGCTGCTCCACGTCATCGACGTGTCCAACCCCGAGTGGCAGCAGCAGTCCCGGGTGGTGGAGGATCTGATCGTGGAGCTGGGGGCCAGCGGCCTGCCCAGAATCAACGTCTACAACAAGACGGACCTGGCGCCGGAGGCGGTCATTCCCCACGGGGAGGACGACTGCGCCGTCTCCGCCCGCACCGGCCTGGGGCTGGAGCGGCTGCTGGAGCAGATCGACCGGCGGCTGGACAAGGGCACCCGGCGGGTGACGCTGCACCTGCCCTATGACCGGGGCGCCCTGGTGGACATGCTGTACCGGGAGGCCAAGGTGGAGCAGGTGGACTACCGTGAGACCATCGACGTCACCGCGGTGTGCAGCCCCAAGGTGCTGGGCCGGGTGGAGGCGTTTATCGGGGAGTGAGGCCCCGCCCCGCCGGAGGAAAGAGAGAGAACAGAGAGGAGACTGCGCCATGGAGATCGAGACCCCGCGGCTGCGGCTGCGCCCCTTCCGGGACGGGGACGCGGCGGACGTCTACGCCTATGCCCGGGACCCGCGGGTGGGTCCCATTGCCGGCTGGCCGCCCCACCGGAGCATGGAGGAGAGCCTGGAGATCATCCGCACGGTGTTCTCCGCCCCCGGCGTGTTCGCCATGGAGGAGCGGGAGAGCGGCCGGGTGGTGGGCTCCGTGGGCTTTGTGGGAAACCACCCCGCCGGGGAGCAGGCGGACTGTCCTGACGACGAGGTGGGCTACGCCCTCAGTCCCGCCTACTGGGGCCGGGGCCTGGCGCCGGAGGCGGTGGAGGCGGTGCTGGCGTACGGCTTTACGGACTTGGGCCTGGGGCGCGTCTGGTGCGGGCACTACGCGGGCAACTGGCGCTCCGCCCGGTGCATGGGGAAGTGCGGCTTCCGCTACCAGTTCGCCCGGGTGGGGCGGGCGGCGCTGCTGGGGGAGACCCGGCAGAGCTATTTCTATCTGCTGACGGAGGAGGACTGGCGTGGACGGGTATCTGGTGCCCTTTGAGGCCGGAGAGAGCGCCTTCGTGGAAAAACGCTCCCGCTTCATCAGCCATCTCTGGCGGGTGGAAAGCGAGGCGGAGGCCCGGAGATGCATCGAGGAGATGAAAAAGACGTATTACGACGCCCGCCACAACTGCTGGTGCTACTTGCTGCGGGAGGGGGGCGTGGTGCGCTACTCCGATGACGGGGAGCCCCAGGGCACGGCGGGCCAGCCTATGCTGAACGTGTTGCAGCGGGAGGCGGTGGTGAACGTCTGCTGCGTGGTGACCCGGTACTTCGGCGGCATTCTGCTGGGGGCCGGGGGCTTGACCCGGGCCTACGCCAGGGGGGCCAAGGACGCCCTGGACGCGGCGGGCGTCACCCGGATGTCCCTGTGGACGCTGTGGGACGTGCCCTGCACCTATCCGCTGTTCGAGCGGGTGAAGCTGGAGGTGGCCGCCTGCGGCGGCGTGGTCCGGGAGACGGCCTACGGCGCGGACATCACCCTCCGGGCCGCCTTTCCCGCCGGCGGGGCGGAGCGGTTCGCCCCCCGCCTGACGGAGCTCTCCGCCGGGGGGCTGGCGATGGCGGCGGCGGGGGAGGAGTTCCTCCCCGGACCCCGGGAGCCGCGATGACAAGAATAAACGAGGGCCCGCGCCTGGCGCGGGCCCTCGTTTATTCCGCGGAGCGCAGGGAATAGCCCTGCTGCCGGACCTTCTGGAGAATGTCGTCCTGCCGGACGGCGGTGGAGTCGTAGTCCACGGCCAGGCAGCCGCCGTCGCTGATGCTGACGGAGGTGACCCCCGGCAGGGTGTCCAGCTCCCGCTTCAGCCGCTTCACGTCGTGCCGATCGGCCGGGTGCTCCAGGGAAAAATAGGCGCTGAGATGTGCCAATGTCCTCCCTCCCTTCCCCGCCAGTATCCCCGGCGGGGCGGGGGTTTATCCCTCAGCGGTCTCCGGCCACCAGCGCCTGCACGGCGTTGATCGCGGTGCCGCTGCTGAGGAGGAAGACGGTGTAGTTGACGCCGCTGAGGGCGTTGAGGTACAGGGAGGCCACGGTGTCCATGGCGGGCATCATCCCCAGGAAGGCGCTGTCCAGGGTCTCGATGTCCAGCCACTCCGGCATGGGGGTCAGATTCGTCTCGGCGAAGAGGAACTGGTACTCGCCGGGCCGCATTCGCTTGAAGCTGGTGGTCTCCTTGTAGCGCACGTCGGAGTAGACCACCCGGCCGTCGGCCAGTAGGACGTCCAGGGGGCGGCTGTTGAGAGCCAGGTTGCTCACCCGGAAGTTGGCGAAGTTGCCGGTGGGGGCGCAGCACCGGTCGGAGATCTCCAGCAGGTCCAGTCCGCTGGGGGTGTTGATGATGGCGATGGTGGTGGGGCTGCCGGACTGGAAGGGAAGCGTCTTTTGAATGTAGATATAGCCGTTGGTGCCGGTGACGGTAATGGTCTGGTAGCCCACGGGCACCCGCCCGTAGGCGGAGATCGCCGCGTAGCTCAGCCAGCCCACCATGCGGGTGTTGTTGATGAGGACCCGGAAGGGCTGGTAGCCGAAGGCGGCGTTCAGGAAGCGGACCTGGGCGGTGCGGACCAGGCCCGGCAGGAGAATGCCGCCGATGCCGCCGCCGGCCACGGGGCCGCCCTCGCCGGGATTGGGCAGGGGAATCACGGGGATGTTGGAGCCACCGCCGCCAACGGGCCCGCCCTCGCCGGGGTTGGGCAGGGGGATGACGGGGATGTTGCTGGAGTCGCCGCCGCCCACGGGGCCGCCCTCACCGGGGTTGGGCAGGGGGATGACGGGGGTGCTGCTGGAGCCGCCGCCCCCAACGGGGCCGCCCTCGCCGGGGTTGGGCAGGGGGACCACAGGGGTGGAGCCGCTGGTGCCGCTGTCCGCCACGGGGCCGCCCTCGCCGGGATTGGGCAGAGGGATCACGGGGGAATTACGAAAGTTTGTCTCCATATTATTACCGGAGTCGAAGCTCCGGGAGCCTCCTCTCACATGTTGGTATCCCAGACTATGCGAAGCGGCGGGAGAAGGTGAAAAAGCGCCGGACCAGCGGTCCGGCGCTCTGCCGTAAATGGGTGGATGCTCAGTGGAGAATCAGGCCGCCGGTGACGTTGATGCCCTGACCGGTCATGTTGTCGGCAAAGGGGGAGGAGAGGTAGAGGAACATGCGGGCGATGTCCTCCTCCGTCTGGGGGCGCTTGAGGGGGATGCCGGAGATGCGCTCGTTCCAATAGGCGTCGGGGTCGCCGCCGGCCTCCTTGACGTCGGAGAGCAGCTTGTCCCAGATGCGGGTGTGGACAATGCCGGGGCAGACGCAGTTGACGTTGATGTTGTAGGGGGCGGCGTACTTGGCGATGGCCTGGGTCATGCCGGTGACGGCGAACTTGGAGGCGGTGTAGGCGATGTTGGTGGGGTAGCCCTCCTTGCCGGACATGGAGGACATGTTGACGATCTTGCCCGCCTTGTTGGGGATCATCACCCGCAGTACCGCCTGGTTCACCAGGAAGGTGCCCTTGGCGTTGACGTCCATCATAAAGTTGTAGATCTCCTCGGGCATCTCTAGGAAATCCACCTTGGTGCTGGCGCCGGCGATGTTGTTGAGAATGTCGATGCGGCCGAAGGCCTCCAGAGAGGCGGCCACCATGGCGTCCACCTCCGCCTTGACGGTGACGTCGCACTTGCAGGAGGCGGTTTTCACGCCGTACTGGGCGGCGATGTCCGCGGCGGTTTTGGCGGCGGCCTCCGCGTCCATGTCGGCCACCATCACGTTGGCGCCGGCCTCCGCCAGCAGCAGGGAGGTGGTGCGGCCCATGCCGCCTGCACCGCCGGTGACGACGGCGTTTTTGTCCTTCAGAGAGAGTTCAACACCCATAAATCAAAACTTCCTTTCCAAACGCTTGGGCTGGGTTTTTGGCCCTGTGCAGCGGTTCGTAACACGTTGTACGATAGCACATTCCGGCGGGAAAAGACATCCCCTTTCCGGCGGCGCGCATTTCAAATCAAAAACAAAATCCAAAGGGAAAACCGGTCACTGGCCCGCCGTGCCCGGCAGCTGGCGGCGGTACTCCTCCGGGCTGATGCCGGTGGCCTTTTTGAAGGCCTTGTAGAAATTGCTGTAGTTGTGGTACCCCACCCGCTCGGCGATCTGCATGATCTCGATGTTCTCGTACATCAACTGCTTGGCCCGGCCGATCCGCTTTTCGATGATGTAGCTGACCAGAGAGGAGCCGGTGACGCTTTTGAAGAGCTTGCTGACGTAGGTGACGCTGTAGTTGTACTGCTGGGCGATCTGCTGGAGGGAGAGGGGCTCCGCCAGGTTCTGCTCGATGTAGTGGAGGATGGAGCCCACCAGCCGGATGTGCTGGAGGTTGGTGGTGTCCGGCCCCACGTCCAGCTGCATGTCGCAGTACAGGCAGCCCAGAATCCGGTGGACGATGGAGCTGGCGATGACCTGCTCCCCCGGGGAGGTGCCCAGCTGCTGAAAATCCTCAATCATGCGCAGGTACTTCTGCAGCTCCAGCATGTCCAGGTGCATGATGGGGTAGTTGGGGTTCTGGCTGGAGAACATCAGGTACAAATTGGCGCTTTTCTTGGAGTAGTTCCCCAGAATCCGGGGCTCGATCCCGATGCAAAAGCGCAGGTGGTCCTCGTTGGCGGCGCAGTCCATGATATGGCTGTCGAACATCCGGCAGAAGATGATGTCGCCCTTGCTGACGGTATAGGTGGTGTTTCCGGTGAGATAGGAGGCGTCCTGCTCCCCCAGGTAGAAGGTGACCTCATAGTAGTCGTGGTAGTGGTAGAAATAGCTGGTGTTGGGCCCATGCGCATGCATCCGCGCGTGGAAATCGTTTTCCGGAATCAGCAGCGAGAGCTTGGAAAGCAGCTTGGAAGCCCGGCTCTGCATGGTCTTCCCTCCCATACGTGTCATATTGTTTTATTATACGACGGAATTGGGGAGCAGTCAAAGAAAACTTGATATTTATGCCGGAAAACAACCGATTTATGCACAAATGCCGCCCTTCCCCCGCTCTTTGGGCGGGATGGGCGCTGTGGAGCGCTGACAAGCGGGGGAATAGAATGGGGTGTGCACCGCAGAGGGCGATGCACAAAAAAGCAAGACAGGAGGAAGCTGCGATGGGTCATCAATACCCCTTCAAACCGATCCGGATTCCCTATTCCATGATGGCGCTCTCGCCCTATCTGGCCCCGGATACCCTGTATGTGCACTACCAGCACTACCAGGGCCGCGTCCGGGAGCTGAACCGGCTGGTGGTCCAGCACCGGTTGACGGACCTGACGCTGGAGGAGATTCTCACCCAGAAGATCAATCTCCCGGTGGTCCAGGAGGAGCGGCTGAAAAACGCGGCGGGCGCCGTATTCAACCACGAGCTGTTTTTCGACGGCCTTAAGGCCGAGGCAGGGGCCCCGCCGCTGAACCACCTGGTGGAGGTCCTCATTGCCACCTACGGCTCCATGGCCCGGTTCCGGCAGCTTCTGCTGGAGGCGGCCCAGAGCCTCCCCGGGGTGGGCTGGGTCTGGCTGGTGGGCGAGCAGAACGGCGGACTGCACCTGGTGGTTACGCGGGACAATGGGACGGTGCAGTTGGACGCGGTCAAGCCCATTCTGGTCCTGGACCTGTGGGAGCACGCCTACTTTTTGGATAACTGGTTTGATCTGCCGCGATATGTGGACACCTGGTTTTCCCTCATCGACTGGGACAGAGCCAACGCCCGGTTTCAATCCGCCGTCTGAGGGGCGGCCATCTCCGGAGGGGATGCCGTCGGCGCCCCTCCGGAGATGACCGAAGAGGCGCCGGGCGGTCCGCGGGGTGCAAAAGAAGCGGGCCCCGCATCGCAGGGGGCGGGACGCCCACAGGGGGGGAACTTCCATCGAAATCGGGATGCCGGCGGGCGGCTCGGCGGGCTTCGCCCTGGATCCCTCCGCGGCGCCTCCCGGCATGGGGCGCAGGTGCGGACCCCTGCGCCCCCGCAGCCGCCGCGGCACAAAAGGCGGCGGAAATGCTTTGGGAACCATCCTGCCCGGTGATTTCCCCATTCGGGACGGTGTTCGGGACAAGCGCCGTGCCGAACGCAACTCCCCAGACATTTATGCAGACGGGCTGGCCGCTGCGAAGGGCCGCCCCGGCGCCCATGGTGGACTTCCTCGGCGGAAGCCGGTTCCGGTGGAGGTTGCCCCGCTGATACGGTGACAGGCATTTCATCCCGGCGGGTGCCTGTTCAGAGGGAATGGAAGTTGAAAAAATTCCGCTTTGTGCTATAATTAAAAATAAGAAAGCCAGGCGATGGAAGAGAATCTGCGCCTGCGGCCACGGTCCGTTTCTGGTTGCCAAGGGAGTTCCCGCAGAGCGGTGCCCGGAGGGCGGCACGAGAAGGTCCGTCTGGCCGCGCCGGAGGATTCCCGGACGGAAGACGGATGCCCTGTGGAATGGGCTGGGGAAAGCGGGGGATTTGCATTGCATGCAGAGGAATTGGCGCGCTACATCGCGGAGCAGTACGGCGCGGACGAGGAGCACCTGTGGGCGAGCGCGCCGTCCTACAAGGTGTTCCGGCACCAAAACAACCGCAAATGGTTCGCGCTGATTATGGACATCCCCAGATGCAAACTGGGGCTGGACGGCGACGAGAAGATCGACATTTTGGATCTCAAGTGCGACCCCGCCCTGATCGGCTCCCTCCGGCTGGAGGCGGGGATCTTCCCGGCCTACCACATGAACAAGGGCAGCTGGATCACCGTTGCGCTGGACGGCAGCGTGGAGGAGGAGACAATCAAGTGGCTGCTGGATCTGAGCTATCAGGCAACCGCCCAGAAGAGGCGCCGGAAATGAGGCCCGGCATATCACCCACCGACCAGACAGACATCCTCCGCCTGCACGCAGGCGGAGGATGTCTGTTATCACAAGAGCGGCGCGTTGACGTTCCGATGGTCCGGCGGCGCCGGTGTGGGGGCCGCCGGAAGGACTGCGCGTGTAAGGAGGGGCGACCATGAACGGCCGCGCGCCCGCCGGTGTGGTGCCGGTCCCGTCCCGGCAGCCCTGCCGCCGCAGCGCCGTCTTCCGCCCGACCGCGTCCCTCTTGAAGGCACGGAGGTTCCCCGCCGGGACGGCGCCGGGGACCTGTGCCGCCGGTTCAGCGGGACCCGCGGTCATCCCCCTCGTTTCGCGGCGCAGAAGGCCGCCCCGGGATCCCGGCCCACGCCGGCAAAGTCCCCCCGCAGCGCCTTGAGGGCCGCCCGCTCCACGCCGATCTCCCCGGCGGTGCGCACGCCCAGGGTCCGGATCACGGGCAGCGGCGGGCACCACCCCTGTAGGGCGTGCTGGAGCAGAAAGGCCGCCACGCCCCCGGTGAGCCAGAGCCAGCGCCGATCCCTGCCGACGCCCAGGCCCAGGCTCAGAAGCAGCAGGCAGGCGGCGTTGGTCTCCAGGACCCGCTCCGTGTCCCACTCCCGGCCCAGACGGCGCAGGGCGCCGCTCAGGTCCTCGTGCTCCACGGCCTGCTGGAGATGCTGCAGCGTTTTTTCCTGAATGTTCTCGTTGGCCTTTTCGCTGGTGTTCCAGGCAACTTTGTGGGCGGTACTCGGAAATCTCATCCTGCCGGCCTCCTTATAGAATCTGGTTTTCTGCCCGGGCCTTGAGCCTGGCCCAGCGGCGGTCCACCTCCCGCTGCATGTCCGCCACCACGTCCCGGTAGGCGTCGTCCTTCAGGTGGCGGGTGCGGCCCATCATGGCCAGCCAGTCCAGCACGGGGAGCTTCTTGCCCCGGTCCTCTGGATTGTAGGATAGGGCGGTGATCCCGTTCTCCACCTCGTAGAGGGGGAAGTAGCAGCAGTCCACCGCCGCGGCGATGACCTTGCGTTCGGTGCTGGGCTTGTCCCCCCAGTTGAGGGGGCAGGCCGAGAGGCACTTGACGTAGGCGGTGCCGCTTTCCCGGGCGTAGTACTGGGCCTTGGCCGCCTTGCGGATGAAGTCCGCCGGGCTGGACTCGGCGCAGGTGGCCGCGTAGGGCAGGCCTGTGGCGGCCATGATCTGGGGCATATCCTTGTGAAAGAACCGCTTGCCGTACTGATGGGCGCCCAGGTGGGAGGTGGCGCTCCTGGCCCCCATGGGGGTGGAATAGGACAGTTGGTAGCCGGTGTTCATATAGCCGCCGTTGTCGTACTCAAAGAGGATCACGTGGTCCCCCCGCAGGGCGGTGCCCAGGGCGGAACCCATGCCGATGTCCATGCCGCCGTCGCCGCTGACCATGATGAAGGTGATCTCCCCCTCCGGCAGCTCGCCCCGCTTTTGGCGCTGGTGGTACATCTCGGCCAGCCCCGCCAAGGTGGCCGCGCCGTTTTGGAAGAGGTTGTGGACGTAGGGGACCTTAAAGGCGGTCTTGGGGTAGGGGGTGGTGACCACCATGCCGCAGCCGGTCTGGAACAGAAGCACCACGTTGCCCTCGATGCCCCGCAGCAGCAGGTTCACGTTCACCGGGATGCCGCAGCCGGGGCAGGCGCCGTGTCCCGGCGAGAGGCGCTTGGGCATGGCCGTGGTCTCGTTGATCCGGCCGCCATCCACCCTGAGCCCGCCGGTGGCTTCGTCCACCGCGCAGCGGGTGAGGCCGGGGGCCGCCGCTTTTCCCGCCACGGGCTTGAAATAGGGGGTGGGGGTGAAGTCCTGCTCTCCGGGGTAGACCCCCAGGTAGCCGAACGCCGGGGCGTCGTCGTCGAAACAGGTCTCCAGGAGGGCCTTGGCGTCGGCCTCATAGAAATCCCGGCCTCCCAGGCCGTAGACCCGGCTCAGGGTCCGGCAGGTCAGGCCGTGCTTCTGGAAGGCCGCCCGGAGCTCCAGGGTCATGTTTCCGCCCCCCGCGCCGTAGCTGTCCTGGCGGTCGGCGATGAGGACCGTCTTGGCCCCGCGGCACAGCGCCGCCGCCTCCGCCGCCGGGAAGGGCCGGAGGACGGAGAGGGTGAACACCCCCACCTTTTTGTCCGCCTCCCGCAGCTTGTCCACGGCGGCGACGGCGGTGAGGTAGCTGGAGCCCAGGACGAAGAGCAGGGCATCGGCGTCCTCGGTGCGGTGGCCGGTGACCGGCCCGTAGCGCCGCCCGGACCGGGCCGCGTACGCCGAAAAGACCTCCGGAATGGCCTGGCGGGCCTCCTCCATGGCCAGGTGGAGCTGGTACTTGTTGTTGAGGGTGTCCGGCTCGTTCATATAAGAGCCGATGGTGACGGGGTGCTCCGGGTCCAGGGCCGTGTCCTCCCGGCGGCAGGGGCCCAGGAAGTCCCGCACATCTTCGTCGCGCTCGAACACCTGGCAGTTGCGCTTTTGGTGGCTGGTGAAAAAGCCGTCGAAGGCCACGATGACGGGCAGGCGCAGCCGCTCGGCCAGCTTCAGGCCGCAGATGTTGAAGTCGTACACCGCCTGGGGGGAGGGGGCGAAGAGGACCACCCACCCGGCGTTGAGGGTGTACATCAGGTCGCTGTGGTCCCCCTTGATGGACAGGGGACCGGACACGGTGCGGCAGGCCACGTTGAGCACCATGGGCATTCGGGTGCCCGATTGGACGGGGAGCTGCTCCAGGGCGTACAGCAGGCCGTTGGCCGAGGTGGCGTTGAAAACCCGCCCGCCCCCGGCGGAGGCACCGTAGCAGATGCCCGCGGCGCTGTGCTCCCCCTCGGCGGCCATGAGGGAGATCCGGTGTTCCCCGTCGGCCCCCATCTGGTCCAGGTATTCGGCGATCTGGGTGGAGGGGGTGATGGGGTAGTAGCCCATCACATGGTAGTCGATCTGCTTGGCGGCGTAGGCCGCCAGCTCGTTGCCGCTCTCGAAGAGCAGTTTTTGCTTGTTTGCGTCCATCACATCTGTCCTCCATCCACGCGCTGTTCGTCCAGATAGCTCTCGCTGGTGACCCAGGAGTTGGCGCCTACGTCCTCGTACTCCAGCCGGTCCACGATCAAATCCTTGTTGCGGACAAACCAGGTTTTGTCCGGGTGCTCCCGCTCCTTGCCCGCCACCAGCGCCCCCGTGGGGCACACGTCCACGCACCGCAGGCAGCCCTTGCAGTGGTGGTAGTCCAGGCCGCTGTTGAGCATGGCGGATTTGCCCCGGTACTCCCCGGGCTTGAACTGAAACACCATGTCTGGGCAGGTGCTGTCGCACAGGCCGCAGTGGATGCACTTTTCCGATAAAAAGAGGGGGAGATACCCCTCCCGGGAGGCGGAGAGGTCGTTGGAGACGATGCTTCCGAAGTGGGGGTTGGCCCCGCCCAGGGGGGCGTTTGCATAGCCCCACTTGCTCTGGGCCTCCTTGTAGGGCACTGGCGCATAGGTCCCGTCCGGGGCGAAGTGCTTTCGCCGGACGGCCTCATAGCCCTGCGCCACCCCGGCCAGGTTCGCCTCCCGCAGAGCGGGGTACTTTTTGCCCAGGGTGTCGGCCACGATGGCCTGCACGGCCTCCAGGGGGAGGAAGCCGGAGGCCCTGGCCACGGCGCCCAGCAGGACCATGTTGACCCGGCTCTTGCTCTCCAGGGCCAGGCCCAGGGCGTCCACGCACCAGATGGTGCCCGCGTGGAGCCGCAGCCTGTCCCGCACCGTCTCCGGGGAGGCGCCGGTGTTGACCACCACATCGCAGTCCTCCCCCACCCCCGCCGTCACCGGCAGCTTGCCCGCCAGGGCCTCGTGGAAGAGGGCCAGCAGATGCGGCTGCTCCACGGGGCTGTTGTGCAGAATTTCCCGGTCCGGCGCGCTGTATCGCACGTAGGACTTAACCGGCGAGCCCCGCTTCTCCGAGCCGTAGCTGGAGAAGGCCGCGGCGTTGAGGCCTAAGTAGGCCGCCCCCAGCTCCCCCAGCAGCTTGCCGCAGAGGTTGGCCCCCAGCCCGCCGATGCTCTCTAGGCGCATTTCATAGTACCCGTTTTCACTGGTGCGAGGTAGGTCTGCCTGTCCGAATTTCCCTGCCCGTCCCATTCTGATCAGCCTCCTTGTCAACTTTTGGTATAGCATTTGCCGCAAAGCACAGGGCTATACCAAAGCACAGATTGGGTTTTGCTGTGAAATACTATAAATATAAAAGGTATAAAATCCCCCGATAGACGTCATGCCTACCGGGGGATTTTACAGACTGTGTACTTGAAAAACAAAAAGAACCCAAAAGCATTGCAGCTTCAAGGTTCTTTTTGGTACGCCGTGAGGGATTCGAACCCCCGGCCTTCTGGTCCGTAGCCAGACGCTCTATCCAGCTGAGCTAACGGCGCATGTCTCACAGACAGCTTAGTTATAATAGCACGGGTTTTTTCAAAATGCAAGCCTTTTTTTCGCAATTGCCACACTTTTTTTGGCAGCCCTTGTAAAGCGCAGGCGTCTGTGGTAGAGTAGCCTCAACAGAGCAGAGAGAGGTGCGGTTATGGAAAACTATCCGATTAAGACAGTGACATTCGGCGGCTTTGACAAGCAGGATGTCATCCAATATATTGAGCGGGCCGCCCAGGAGGCCGCCGCCGCGGAGCAGACGCTCCGGGCGGAGAGCGAGGAGCTGCGCCGGCAGGTGGCGGAGCTGACGAAGGCGGCGGCGGAGCGGGAGGAACGGCTGCGGGAGTTGTCCGCCCGGCAGGAGGCGCTCCAGGCGGAGCTGGCCCGGGAACGGGAGGCCCGGCAGGAGCTGGAGCCGCTGCGGCCGCTCCGGGAGGAGGCGGAACACCTGCGGGCGCAGGTGGAGGCCCTGCGGCCCGACGCCGAGGCCTACGCCCAGTTCCGGGAGCGGATCGGCGCCATTGAGTGCGAGGCCCGGAAGCGGGCGGCGGATTTGGAGAGCGCCGCCGCCGTCCGGATGGAAAAGACCGTGGAGCTGTTCCGCTCCCAGTACCAGGATCTGATGAACACCTTTGAATCCGCCGCCGCCCACGTGACCGGCGAGCTGCGGAAGGTGGAGGTGAACCTGGCCCAGCTGCCGCGGGCCATGGACCAGGCCGGCGTGGAGCTGGGCGAGCTGGCGGCGGTGCTGGCGGAGCGGCGGGAAACGGATTGAGACGGGAAGGACCGGGGGAGAACTCCTGGTCCTTTCGCGTTTTTTGGCGCCGGAGCGGGGAAAACGGGTATGATTTGGCAATTCGGTGCCAAGAATAACTTGGGAGCTCCGCCCGGGGCGGAGCGGAGAAGGTCATACCTCCTTTGTAGTTCCCACGTATTCGATTGCGTGCCGCTGGGAAACCAAACCGGAGGGAGAAATGGCGGAAAGGAATTCCATTCCCGCTAAAATTTCCTTGCAAAGCGCGACTTGGTGACTTATACTAAGTCATAACCGAAGGACCGGGAGCCCGATTGGATGATTTTAACAGAAAGCCGCGGGGCCGGGTCTGCCGGCGAGAGACAGACGATATAAGAAGAACCGGAGTTGCAGGAGAGAAGGTGAGAAACGAAATGTCCTTTGAGGCAATGGAGAAGATCACGCAGGTTGAGGCTGATAACCGGGAGCGCAAGACGGCTGCGGAAGCGGAGGCGCGAGAGATCGTGGCCAAGGCGGAGCGGGAAGGTCTTGCGCTCTTACAGCAGACCCGCGCCGCCGCCGCAGAGAGCGGAAAGCAGCTGCTGCGGCAGGCTGAGGATCGGGCCGCCCGGCGGACGGAGGAGATCCGGCTTTCCGCGGAGCGCGAGGCCGGCGCGCTGCGCCAGACGGCGCAGCAGCATCTGGACCAGGCGGCGGAGTTTATTGTTGGAAGGGTCGTGAAGCACTGAGATGGCCATTGTAAAAATGAAGAGGCTCCGCGTGATGGCCATGGCCGACAGCCGGGAGGCGCTGCTGAGCGGGCTTTTGCGCCTGGGCTGCGTGGAGATCAGCGAGCCGGAGGGCGTGCTGGCCGATCCCGTGTGGGCGGGGCTTTTGCGGCGGGAGAGCTCCCGCCTGGCGGAGCGGCGCACCGAGATCACGGACGTGAACGCCGCCCTGGCCGCCGTCAAGCGGTACGGCCAGCTGAAGGACGGCCTGTTTGTCCAGCGCCACCCCATCTCCGAGGCGGATTTCCTCAGCGCCGGCAGCGCGGAACAGGCCCGGGAGGTCTGCGGCCGGGTGAGCCGGGCCCTTCAGGAGCTGTCCGGGCTCCAGAGCGAGGAGAACCGGATGCGCGCCGGCCAGGCGTCGCTGCGGCCCTGGGCGTCCCTGGAGCTGCCGCTGGAGACGGAGGGCACCGCCCACACCGTGGTGCGCATGGGCGTGCTGCCCGGCGCCGCGGACACCGGGGCGCTGCGCACCGCTCTGGCGGCGGAGGAGGAGCCGGCGGAGTTTTATGAGATCAGCGCCGACAAACAGCAGAGGTACTGCCTTCTGATCTGCCACCGGTCGGCGGAGGAGCGGGTGCAGGAGTTCCTGCGGCCCTATAATTTCAGCGCGGTGGCCTTCCAGGGCCTGACGGGGACGGCGGCGGAGAATCTGGACCGCCTGGAGCGGCAGCTGCTGGAAAACCGGAAGGCCCAGGAGGCGGCAGCGGCCGTCATCGCGGAGAGCTCGGCCTCCCGGGACGCCCTGCGGCTGTACGCGGACCGGCTGGCGTCGGAGGCCGCCAGGGAGGCCAGCGCCGAGCGGCTTCTCACCGACGGCACCGTCCTCTTTTTCGAGGGCTGGGTCCCGGCGGAGCAGCTGGAGGCGGTGCGGTCTCTGCTGGAGGAGCTGGGCTGCGCCTGGGAGGCGGAGGAACCGGCGGAGGAGGAGTACCCCAAGGTTCCGGTGAAACTGAAGAACAACTGGCTGACCAAGCCGCTGAACATGGTGACGGAGATGTACTCCCTGCCCGCCTACAACAGCGTGGACCCCAACCCCGCCATGGCGCCGTTTTTCATTTTGTTTTACGGCATCATGATGGCGGACATGGGCTACGGCCTTTTGATGATCCTGGCATCGGTGATCATCGGCCGGAAGTACCGCCCCAAGGGCACCACGGGCCATCTCTTCGGCCTGCTGGGGCTGTGCGGCGTCAGCACCTTCGTGATGGGCGCCCTCACCGGCGGCTTCTTTGGGGACTTTTTGACCCAGGTGGTGAAGCTCACCACCGGCGGCGACTTTGTGCTGCCGGCGCTGTTCACCCCGCTGGACGACACCTTGATGATTCTGATCGGCTCCATGTGCCTGGGCTTTGTCCAGATCATCACCGGCATGGTCATCAGCGTGGTCCGCAAGGTCCGGCAGGGCCGGCTTCTGGACGCGTTCTGGAATGAAGTGACTTGGTGGATCGTGTTTGCCGGCATCGGCTGCATGGCCCTGGGCGTCACCAACTGGGTGCTGTACGCGGGCATCGCCCTGGCGGTGGTGGGACCGGTCCTGAACAACCGGGGATTTGGAAGGATCACCGGCGTGTTCGGCTCTTTGTACAACAACGTCACCGGCTATTTCAGCGACATTTTGTCCTACTCCCGCCTGATGGCCCTGATGCTGGCGGGCAGCGTGATCGCCCAGGTCTTCAACATGCTGGGGACGATTCCCGGGAACATCGTCTTCTTCCTGGTGGTCTCCCTGGTGGGCAACACCCTGAACTTCGGACTGAACCTGCTGGGCTGCTACGTCCACGATCTGCGGCTGCAGTGTCTGGAGTATTTCAACAAGTTCTACGAGGACGGCGGCAAGCCCTTCCGCCCTTTGGAATTCCAAACAAAATATGTAGACATTCAATGAGAGAAGGAGCGTAATTATGGGCATTTTGGACATTTCTAGCGGCGCGGCCATCGCGATGCTGGGGGCGGGCCTGGCGGTCTGCCTGGCCGGCGCGGGCAGTGCGCGGGGCACCGGCATCGCCGGCGAGGCGGGCACGGGGCTGCTGTGCCAGGACCCCAGCAAGTTCGGCAAGGTCATGATCTTGCAGGTCATCCCCGGCACCCAGGGGCTGTATGGCCTGGTGGCGGGCTTCATGTGCCTGCTGCGCATGGGCCTGCTGGACGGCACCTACGTGGATTTGACCCTGGTGGAGGGCCTGCGGTACTTCGCGGCCTGCCTGCCCATCGCCATCGGCGGCGGTATCTCCGCGGTGGCCCAGGGCCGCGTGGCGGCGGGGTCCATCAACCTGCTGGCCAAAAAGCCGGACGACTGGCCCAAGGGCATGGTGCTGTGCATCATCGTGGAGTTCTACGCCATCTTGTCCCTGCTGGCCTCTTTGATCATGCTGATCTATATCTGACCCTGCGGAAGGGGAGAACCGATATGAACGGAATCGAAAAAATCGCGGCCCAGATCACGGCGGAGGTCCAGGCGGAGATCGACCAGACCCTGGCCGTCGCCCGGGAGGAGGCCGCCGGCGTCACCGCCCGCTTCCAGGCCCAGGCCGGAGCGGAGGACAGAGACCTGGCCGCCCGGAACGAAAAGGCCGCCGCGGAGCGGGAGGAGCGCCTGGTGAGCATGGCCCAGATGGAGGCCCGGAAGGTGCGCCTTGCCGCCAAGCAGGAGATGGTGGAGCAGGCATACGTACTGGCGCTGGAGAAGCTCTGCGCCATGCCGGACGAGAGGTACACGGAGGCGGTGGCGGAGCTGCTGGTCCAGGCGGCCCCCGACGGCCGGGGAGAGGTGATCCTGGCGCCGGAGGTGCGGGGCCGCATCGGCGAGGCCGCGGTGGCTCTGGCGAACCAGCGGCTGGGGAAGGGCCAGTTGGCCCTCTCCGCGGAGAGCCGCCCCATCCGGGGGGGCTTCATCCTCAAGCGCGGCAATGTGGAGGTCAACGGGACCTTTGAGACCCTGGTGCGCCTGCAACGGGCGGAGACGGCGGGAGCGGTGGCAAAGCAGCTGTTCCCGGAGTCGTGACAAGGAGGAAGTGTCTTGCCTAACACAATTAAAGACACCGATTACCTGGTGATCTCCGCCCGGGTCCGGGCCCTGGAAAACGGCCTGCTGACCCGGGAGCGGATGGAGCAGCTGCTGGACGCCCGAAACAGCGAGGAGGCGGCCAAACTCCTCCAGGAGTGCGGCTATCCCTACCTGGACGCCGCCCACCCCGAGGAGATGGACGCGGCCCTCTCCGCCGTGCGGGAGGCCACGCTGGAGGACCTGGGCGGCAGCGCCCCGGACCCCAGGTATCTTGACGCCTTCAAGATGAAGTACGACTATCACAATGTCAAGGCGGTGCTGAAGGCGGAGGCCGTGGGTGTGAGCCCGGACCGGATGCTGATGGACATGGGCCGGGTGGGCGCGGACGCGCTGAAGGAGAGCCTGGCCTCCGGGCGGCTGGAGGATCTGCCGCCCATGCTGGCCCAGGCGGCGGCGGAGGCCCGGGAGGTGCTGGACACCACCCGGGACCCCCAGCTCTCGGACATTGTGCTGGACCGCTGGTATTACCAGGAGATGACTGCGGTGGCCCAGGAGACCGGCAGCGCCTTTTTGCAGGGCTACGTGCGCGCCCAGATCGACGCGGCCAATCTGCGGACGCTGGTGCGGACGGTGCGGATGGGCAAGGGCGGGGACTTCCTCCGGGGCGTTTTGCTGGAGGGGGGAGACCTCTCCCCGGACGCCGTGGCGAAGGCCGGCGCCGCCGGTCCCGGCGCCCTGGCGGAGCTGTACGGCTCCACCCGGTTTCAGGCGGCGGCGGAGGCCGGCGCGGAGGCCTGGAAGGGCGGGGCGCTGACGGAGTTTGAAAAGCGCTGCGACGACGCGGTGGGGGACTATCTCTCCGCCGCCCGGACCGTGTCCTTCGGCGAGGCCCCGCTGGTGGGGTATCTGGCTGCCCGGGAGACGGAGTACACCAATCTGCGCATCCTCCTTCTGGGGCGCAGGATGGGGCTGGAGCCGGACGTGATCCGCTCCCGGCTCCGGACCGGCTATCTGTAAGGCGGGAGGAGAGACATGGCTACAACGTATCGGATCGCCGCAGTGGGCGATTGGGAATCCGTCATGGGTTTCCGGGCCCTGGGGCTGGACACCTACCCCGTCACCTCCGCGGAGGAGGCCCGGGAGCGGGTGCGGGACCTGGCCAGGGACGGCGGCTGCGCGGTGATTTACCTGACGGAGCAGCTGGCCAAGGACATGGCCGACGTGCTGGCCCGCTACAAAGATGAGCTGCGGCCCGCCATCATCCTGATTCCCGGCCGGGAGGGGTCCCTCGGCATCGGCCGGGAGAGCATCCAGCGCTCCATTGAGCGGGCGGTGGGGGCGGATATCCTCTGAGAGGACCGCAGCGGCGCGGAAGGCCCCATTCCTTCTGGCGAATTTATCCTGAAAGAAGGTTACTTGTATTGAGCGGTAAAGTTGTGAAAGTTTCCGGGCCGCTGGTGGTGGCCACGGGCCTGGCGGACGCCAATATGTCCGACGTGGTCCGGGTGGGCCCCCAGCGCCTGATCGGCGAGATTTTGACCATGAAGGGCGACTCCGCCTCCATCCAGGTCTACGAGGAGACCTCGGGCCTAGGCCCCGGGGCAGAGGTGGTCACCACCGGCGCCCCCATGAGCGTGGAGCTGGGCCCTGGCATGATCGAGGGTATTTACGACGGCATTCAGCGCCCGCTGGAGAAGATCGTGGAGAAGGTGGGCGCCTGCATCACCCGGGGCGTGGAGGTCTCCGCCCTGGACCATGAGAAGAAATGGGAGTTCACCGCCACGGCCAAGGCGGGGGACCGCGTCACCGGCGGCGACATTCTGGGCACCGTGCCGGAGACGGCCTCCGTGCTCCACAAGATCATGGTGCCCCCCAAGATGAGCGGCACCCTCCGGGAGATCCAGAGCGGCTCCTTCAACGTGACGGAGACCATCGCCGTCCTGCAAACCGACGACGGCGCGGAGGTGCCGCTGACCATGGCCCAGAAGTGGCCCGTCCGGGTGGGCCGCCCCTATGAGAAGAAGTATCCGCCCAAGCGGCCCCTGTGCTCCGGCCAGCGGGTCATCGACACCATGTTCCCCATCGCCAAGGGCGGCACCGCCGCCGTGCCCGGCCCCTTCGGCTCCGGCAAGACCGTGGTGCAGCACCAGCTGGCCAAGTGGTCCGACGTGGATATTGTGGTCTACATCGGCTGCGGCGAGCGGGGCAACGAGATGACCGACGTGCTCCGGGAGTTCCCGGAGCTGAAGGATCCCCGCACCGGGGAGTCGCTGATGAAGCGGACGGTGCTGATCGCCAACACCTCCGACATGCCCGTGGCCGCCCGGGAGGCCAGCGTCTACACCGGCATCACCATCGCCGAGTACTTCCGGGACATGGGCTACGACGTGGCCGTCATCGCGGACTCCACCTCCCGCTGGGCCGAGGCGCTGCGGGAGATGTCCGGCCGGCTGGAGGAGATGCCCGGCGAGGAGGGCTATCCCGCCTACCTCAGCTCCCGTCTGGCCCAGTTCTACGAGCGGGCCGGCAGCGTGGAGTGCATCGGCTCCGACGAGCGCCGGGGCAGCCTCACCGCCGTGGGCGCCGTGTCGCCTCCCGGCGGCGACCTCTCCGAGCCCGTCTCCCAGGCCACCATGCGCATCGTGAAGGTGTTCTGGGCCCTGGACGCGTCCCTGGCCTACAAGCGGCACTTCCCCGCCATCAACTGGCTGAACTCCTACTCCCTCTACCTGGACTCCCTGAAGCCCTGGTTTGACGAGAATCTGGGGGAGGCCTTCATGCGCAACCGCACCAAGGCCATGAGCATCCTGCAAAGCGAGTCCAGCCTCAACGAGATTGTCCAGCTGGTGGGCAAGGATGCCCTGTCCCCCGCCGACCAGCTGACGCTGGAGGTGGCCCGGATGGTCCGGGAGGACTTCCTCCAGCAGAACGCCTTCACCGATATCGACGGCTTCTCCGCCTACGACCGGCAGGAGAAGCTGCTGGAGCTGGTGATCCGCTACGATGAGCTGTGCCGGGACGCCATCGCCCAGGGCGCACAGGCCGCGAAGCTGTTTGAAATCCCGGCCCGGGAGAAGATTGGCCGGGCCAAGAGCGTGCCGGTGGAGGAGTATCCGGCGGTTTACGCCCAGATTCAGGTGGAGATGGAGCAGGAGATCGCCGCCGCGGCCGCCCAGGGAGGTGAGGAGAGATGATTCGTGAATACAGAACCGTGGAGGAGATCGTCAGCCCGCTGATGATGGTCCGCATGGTGGAAAACGTCACCTACGACGAGCTGGTGGAGGTGGAGCTGCAAAGCGGCGACATCCGCCGGGGCAAGGTGCTGGAGGTCAACGGCGACACCGCCGTGGTCCAGCTGTTTGAGTCCGCCGCCGGCATCAACATGGCCGGGGCCAAGGTCCGCTTCCTGGGCCATCCCCTGCAGCTGGGCGTCTCCGGCGACATGCTGGGCCGGGTGTTCAACGGCATGGGCCAGCCCATCGACGGCGGCCCCGACATCCTGCCGGAGGAGTACCGGGACATCAACGGCCTGCCCATGAACCCCGCCGCCCGGGACTATCCCAACGAGTTCATCCAGACCGGCGTCAGCACCATCGACGGGCTGAACACCCTGGTCCGGGGCCAGAAGCTGCCCATTTTCTCCGGCTCCGGCCTGCCCCACGCCAACTTGGCGGCCCAGATCGCCCGCCAGGCCAAGGTCCGGGGAGACGAGGCCTCCAACTTCGCCGTGGTGTTCGCCGCCATCGGCATCACCTTCGAGGAGTCGGAGTTCTTCGTCAGCGAGTTCCGCCGCACCGGCGCCATCGACCGGACGGTGCTCTTTTCCAACCTGGCCAACGATCCGGCGGTGGAGCGCATCTCCACCCCCCGGATGGCCCTGACCGCCGCGGAGTATCTGGCCTTTGAAAAGGGGATGCACGTGCTGGTCATCATGACCGACATCACCAACTATGCCGAGGCCCTGCGGGAGGTCTCCGCCGCCAAGAAGGAGGTCCCGGGCCGCCGCGGCTTCCCCGGCTATCTCTACACGGACCTGGCCACCCTCTACGAGCGGGCGGGCCGCCGCCTGGGCTGCCCCGGCTCCATCACGCTGATCCCCATTCTGACCATGCCCGAGGACGACAAGACCCACCCCATCCCGGATTTGACGGGCTATATCACCGAGGGCCAGATCATCCTGAGCCGGGCGCTGTACCGCCAGGGCATCCATCCCCCCGTGGACGTGCTGCCCTCTCTGAGCCGCCTGAAGGACAAGGGCATCGGCGAGGGCAAAACCCGGGAGGACCACGCCGGCACCATGAACCAGCTCTTTGCCGCCTACGCCACCGGCAAGGACAACAAGGAGCTGATGAGCATCCTGGGCGAGGCCGCCCTGACCCCCACGGACCTGCTGTATGCCAAATTTGCCGACGAGTTTGAAAAGCGCTACGTGAACCAGGGCTACGAGGAGAACCGCTCCATCGAGGAGACCCTGGATCTGGGCTGGGAGCTTTTGAGCATCCTGCCCAAGAGCGAGCTCAAGCGCATCAAGCCGGAGCTGATCGAGAAGTACTGGCCGAAAAAAGACCAGGCATGAGGAGGGGTGAGCCATGGCGAATATCACGGTGAACCCCACCCGTATGGAGCTGACCCGGCTCAAGGGGAAGCTCCGCACCGCCCAGCGGGGCCACAAGCTTCTCAAAGACAAGCGGGATGAGCTGATGAAGCAGTTCCTGGACACGGTCCGGGAGGTCCGGGCCCTCCGGGCGGAGGTGGAGGAGGAGCTGATGAAGGTCCATAAGGCCTTCACCGTGGCCTCCGCCCTCATGAGCTCCGAGGCGCTGGAGCAGGCGCTGCTGTACCCCAAGCAGAGCGTGGAGCTGACTCAGAGCAGCAAGAACATCATGTCCGTCAACGTGCCGGTGTACCATTTCCAGACCCGCACCCACTCGGACTCGGACATCTATCCCTACGGCTTCGCCGCCACCTCCGGCGAGCTGGACACGGCGGTGGACGCCCTGGGCCGGGTGTTTCAGAAGATGCTGAAGCTGGCGGAGATTGAGAAGTCCGCCCAGCTGATGGCGGAGGAGATCGAAAAGACCCGCCGCCGGGTCAACGCCCTGGAGTATGTGATGATTCCCAACACCCAGGAGGCCATCCGGTATATCACCATGAAGCTGGACGAAAACGACCGCGCCACCACCACCCGCCTGATGAAGGTGAAGGACATGATCCTCAAGCAGTCCATCGAAGAGAAGCGGGAGGCGGACGAGCGGGTGATGCGGACCTTCGGCGGTTCGGGCGAGGCACCCCAGGAGAGCTGACCGCGGTTCGGACCGGCGTGAGCAGAAAAAACGGCACTGTCCGGGAGAGATCCCGACAGTGCCGCTTTCCTTTTTTGGCCAGGCTGAGGGCGGGGCGCCCGTCTTGCAGAACCTGTGGGAGCGGCCATCGTGGTGTCCGGCAAAAACAAGGGCGGCATGTACTGCGTACATACCCCCAGGCTGTCGATCAAATTCTTCGGATTTTCCAGGCAGCCTGAACATGCCGCAAATACCAGGCCCGCTCCGGCGGGCCTGGTATTTGCGGCTTTGCGGAGCGGGCGCTTGCCCCGCAGGCTGTTTGCCGGCACCCGATCCCATCCGGGCGGGCTGCCGGCACATGGCGTTCCTCAGCCGCGCCAGGCATGATTCCGGCTTATTCAACAAGCAAAGGGGGCATGTACGCAGTACATGCCCCCTTTGAAAGCCAAACGGTGGTTATTTGTGCTCCGCGGCGTAGGCGTCCAGATACTTGATGGCGTCCAGCAGCGTGCTCTTCTCGAAGAAGAAGGGCTCGTTGGTGACGTTCCAGCGCTTGCCGTAAACGCCGTCCACCAGCTCCTCCAGGATGGCGTCCCGCTGGTCGGCGGGAATCTCCAGGTCTCCGGTGCACACGGGCAGGCCCACGGCCTTGTTGAACTGGAAGACCTCTTCGAAGCGCTCGTCGTTCTGCACGATCAGCTGCACCAGCACGCAGTAGCCCACGCCGGTGCCGTGGGGGAAGTGCTTGGGCAGCACGGCAAAGCCGGCCTGGAGGCCGTGGGCGATGGAGACGCCGGTGTTCTCGCAGCCCACGCCGGAGAGCAGGGTGGCGGCCTCCACCACGTTTTCATAGGCGGGGGTCCGCAGGTGCTCCTTGGCGGCCCGGATGGCGGCCACGCCGTCCTTGAGCAGGATGTCGTAGCACAGCTTGGCGGCGGCCATGCCCAGCATGCTGGGGCGGTAGTCGTCCAGGCCGGAGTTGCAGACGTTGTTGTTGGCGAAGGAGGCCTGGGCCTCGATGTAGGTGGCCAGGGCGTCGCCGATGCCGGAGGTCAGCATCCAAGCGGGGCTCTGAATCGTGATCTCCGTGTCCACCACCACGTAATCCGGGTTCTTGTAGTGGAACATCAGCTCATTCTGGGCGCCGGGGTTGTTGATGATGGTATGGGTGAAGGTGGGGGCGTCGGTGGTCAGGGCGGTGGCGAAGCTGATCCAGTTCTTGCGGTAGGTGGCGGCCACCGCCTTGTTGATGTCCATGGCCTGGCCGCCGCCCATGCCGATGAAGGTGTCCGGCACCTCGGGCAGGGTCTTGACGTAGGCCACCAGCTCGTCCAGCTCCTTGTGGCCGGCGTAGCCGGGGAACTTCACGGAGTAGGCCTTCATGCCCGCCTCTTCAAACATCTTGGGCACGCGGACGGAGAAATCGTCATAGAAATAGGGATCAATGATCAGCAGCGCCGTCTTGCCGAAGTTGGCGGCGAATTTGGGAAGGCGGCGGATGAGGCCCGGTCCCTGCATATAACGGGACGGGGATTGGAAACAGCGGCATTCTTTGGCTTTACCTGCGGGCATTGGACTCTACCTCCTGATAAATTGTATTTTGACCCGAAGCATTTGGGAATGTCTTCAGTATAGCATATATTTTTGAAAATACAAGGTTGGGAGACGGGCCCGCCCTTGCAATATGAGGCCGGGCTGGTATAATAGAGGGCAAGGACCCGGCCTGCGGGCCGGCGGAGAAAGGCGGAGAACGATGGATGAAAAGCTGAGCAAGGAACTGGCCCGCCGGGAGCGGGAGGAGGCGCTGCTGCGCTTTCCCGCATTTTCCAACGAGGACGCCCTGGCCCTGGGCCTGCGGATCGTGGAAAAGGCCAAGGCCTGGGGAGTGGCCGTGGCGGTGGACATCACCCGGAACGGCACCCAGCTCTTTCACTACGCCATGGAGGGCAGCAACGCCCGCCATGCCCTTTGGATCCGGCGCAAGCAGAACACGGTGCAGGTGGCCCAGATGAGCAGCCTCCGGGCCGGGCAGACCCTGGAGAGCGAGGGGAAGGACCTGTGGCGGGACTGGCGGCTGCCGGAGGCGGACTACGCCATCCTGGGCGGCGGCTTCCCCATCACCGTGGCGGGCACCGGCGTGGTGGGCGCGGTGGCCTGCTCCGGCCTGCCCCACCTGCAGGACCACCGGCTGCTGGTGGAGTCCATCAGCGAGATGCTGGGCGTCAACCTGGACGAGGCGGAATAAAGCGGGGCCCCCGCAGCGCCGGGGGCCCTTTTTTTGCCACAGTCCGGTTTTTTCTTGACAAATCCGGCGGGTTTGTATAGACTCACCCTGTAAAAACTCTTCACGAAGGGAAGCATGGCTATGCATTGTGTGCAGTCCATTGCACCGGACGTCCTCTATGTGGGAGGCTCCGACCGGCGGCAGGCTCTATTTGAAAACGTCTTTCCCATTCCCCGCGGGGTATCCTATAATGCCTATCTGGTGCTGGATGAAAAGACCGTGCTGCTGGACACGGTGGACAGCTCCATCGGCGAGCGGTTTTTTGAGAACCTGACCTGGGGCCTGGCGGGCCGGGAGCTGGACTATGTGGTGGTGAACCACATGGAGCCGGACCACGCCGCCACACTAGGGGAGGTGCTACGCCGGTATCCCGGGGCCCGGGTGGTGGGCAGCGCCAAGACCATGGCTATGATCGGCCAGTTTTTCGCCGCCGACGTGACGGAGCGCAGCGTCACCGTGAAGGAGGGGGACAGCCTCTCCACCGGCCGCCACTGCTTTACCTTCCTCATGGCCCCCATGGTCCACTGGCCGGAGGTGATGGTGACCTACGACACGGCGGGCGGAATGCTCTTCTCCGCCGACGCCTTCGGCACCTTCGGCGCCCTCAGCGGCCACCTGTTTGCGGACAAGCTGGACTTTCCGGGGGAGTGGCTGGCGGACGCCAGGCGGTACTACGCCAACATCGTGGGCAAGTACGGCGTGCAGGTCCAGTCCCTGCTGAAGAAGACGGCGGGGCTGGACATCCGGATGCTCTGCCCCCTCCACGGCCCCATCTGGCGGCGGGACATCCCCTGGTTTGTGGAGAAATACCGGGCCTGGAGCACCTATGCCCCGGAGGAGCAGGGCGTCCTCATCGCCTGCGCCTCCGTCTACGGCAACACGGAAAACGCCGCGGAGATCGTGGCGGCCCGGCTGGCAGAGCGGGGCGTGGAGAAGATCGCGCTGTACGACCTGTCCCACTGCCCGGTCTCCCACCTGGTGGGGGAGGCCTTCCGCTACAGCCACCTGGTGCTGGCGTCGGCCACTTACAACAACGGCATCTTCACCCCCATGGAGTCCTTCCTTCTGGATTTGAAGGCCCACAACTTCCAGAATCGCACCGTGGCCCTCATCGAAAACGGCACCTGGGGCCCCCAGGCCGGCAAGCTGATGGGGGAGGCGGTGGGCGCCATGAAGAACATGACGGTGCTGGAGGACACCGTCAGCATCCGCTCCGCCGTGAAGGAGGACCAGCGCGCCGCGCTGCTGGCCCTGGCGGACGCCCTGGCGGCGGACATCCTGGGCTGAGACGAGAACAAAGAGAGGCCCCTCTCCCGTGGGAGAGGGGCCTCTCTTTCTGTATAGGAAAAGCACGTTACAGCAGCGTGATGCCGGCCTTTTCGCAGGTATCCAGGGTCTCCTGGTCCCAGAGGCTGGCCTGGACCTCGCCGATGTGGCAGGGGCCCAGCAGCAGCATGCACAGCCGGGACTGGCCGATGCCGCCGCCGATGGACTGGGGCAACTGGCCCTGCAGGAGCATCTGGTGGAAGGGCAGGCGCCGCCGGTCCTCGCAGCCCGCCAGCTTCAGCTGGCGGTCCAGGGTGGAGGCGTCCACCCGGATGCCCATGGAGGACAGCTCGAACCGGTCCTCCAGCACCGGGTTCCACATGAGGATATCGCCGTTGAGCTCCCAGTCGTCGTAGTCCGGGGCCCGGCCGTCGTGCTTGGTGCCGGAGCGGAGGGTCTTGCCGATCTGCATGAGGAACACGGTCTGGTACTCCCGGCACACGGCGGTCTCCCGCTGGTTGGGGGTCAGGTCCGGGTAGCGGTCCTCCAGCTCCTGGGTGGTGAGGAAGTGAACTTTCCGCACGGGTTTGAAGGTCAGGGCGGGGAAGGCGTTGCGCAGGGCGGTGGAGGTGTCGCAGATGCAGCCCACGATGTCCCGGACGGTCTCCTTGAGGTATTCCACGTTCCGGTTCTGGGCGTCGATGTGCTTCTCCCAATCCCACTGGTCCACGTAGATGGAGTGGAGATTGTCCACCTCCTCGTCCCGGCGGATGGCGTTCATGTCGGTGTAGAGGCCGGTGCCCAGCTTGAACTCGTACCGCTTCAGGGCCAGCCGCTTCCACTTGGCCAGGGAGTGGACCACCTGGCCGCTGGTGCCCACGTCGGGAATGTCGAAGGAGACGGGGCGCTCCACGCCGTTGAGGTCGTCGTTCAGGCCGGTGGACCCGTCCACGAACAGCGGGGCGGAGACCCGGTGCAGGTTCAGCCGCACCGTCAGGTTGTGCTGGAAGTCCGCGTGAATCAGCTCAATGGCCCGCTGGAGCTCGTTGTTGGTCAGGGGCATCCGGTATCCGGCGGGAATGGTCAGTTTGCTCATATGAAAGAATCCAGTCCTTTATCAGTGAATTTGGGGCGTCAGAAAAACAGGGAGGCCACCATGGGCGTCACGTAGGCCTCGATGAGGGCGGCGGCCGTCAGCAGCGGCACCAGCACCAGCAGCAGCACCCGGCTCATCAGCAGCAGGCAGAGGGGGAGGGGCAGGGCCCCCTCCCGCCCCCGGCACAGGCCCGTGGTCTGGCGGCAGATGTACAGCCCCGTGCCCAGGGCGATGACCAGGGCCGGCAGCTCAAAGACGCCGTGGGGCAGGATCAGGGCCAGGTACACCAGGGGGGAGACGCCCTGGGCGGCGTACCAGGCCGCCAGGCCCCCCAGCATCATGGCGTTGAGCCCCAGGGTCATGGCGGGCAGGCGCAGGAAGGGCACCAGGCCGTAGAGCAGGATGAAGGCGCAGGCCTGGAGGTTGTTGAGGAAGAGGGCCAGGGCGGAGAGGGTGCCGTCCTCCCCGGCGGCGGGAAGGCCGCTCAGGGTGCCCAGAATCAGCGCCACCAGCGTCTCCCGCAGGTCCGGCAGGAGGAGGCAGGCGGCGAAGAATCCCAGCACCAGCAGCGAAAAGGCAGCGGCGGCCCGCCCCGTCTCCGCGGACAGGCCCGCCCGCCAGGCGGAGAGGAGGCCGCCGTACCGCTGCCGGAGGAGCTCTCTCATGCCCGCAGCTTCTCCAGCCCCAGGCGCAGGCGGCGGAGGGTTTCCTCCCGGCCCAGAATGTGGCACAGCTCCACGGCGCCGCCGGGGGTCACCAGCTTGCCCGCCGCCGCGATGCGCACGGGCCACATCAGCGTGGCGTTCTTCACCTCCAGGGCGGCGGCCAGGCCGATGAGGGCGTCGTGCACGGCGTCCAGCGTCCACTCCGGCAGGGCCTCCAGGGCGGGAACGGCGGCCTCCAGCATCCGCAGGGAGATGGCGGCGTCGGTCTTGGACTTTTTGTTGGTGAAGAACGCTGTATCATATTCCGGCAGCTGGTCAAAAAAGTCCACCTTCTCCGGAATCTCCGCCAGCTTTTCGCACCGGGCCTGGAGCAGGGCGGCCACGGCGGCGGTGTCGATGGCGGGGTTCTTCACGCTCTGGCGGATATAGGGCTCCGCCACCCGGGCGAACTCCGCCGCCGGCAGCGCCCGCAGGTAGGTGGCGTTGAAGTAGTCCAGCTTGGCCAGGTCGAAGATGGCGGGGGACTTGGAGATGCCCGCGATGTCGAAGGCCTCCACCAGCTCCGCCAGGGAGAAGATCTCCTGCTCGCTCCGCTCCCCCTTGGGGGCCCAGCCCAGCAGGGCCACGTAGTTCAGCACGGCGTCGGTCAGGTAGCCCTGGGCGGTCAGGTCCTCGTAGGAGGGGTCGCCGTGGCGCTTGCTCATCTTGTTGTGCTGGTCCCGCATGACGGGGGAGCAGTGGACGTAGGTGGGAATGTCCCAGCCGAAGGCCCGGTACAGCAGGTCGTACTTGGGGGCGGAGGAGAGGTACTCGCTGCCCCGGACCACGTGGGTGATGCCCATGAGGTGGTCGTCCACCACGTTGGCGAAGTTGTAGGTGGGCAGGCCGTCCCGCTTGAGCAGCACCTGGTCGTCCAGGGTTTTGTTTTCCACGGTGATGTCCCCGAAGGTGGCGTCGTGGAAGGTGGTGGTGCCCTCCTGGGGAATCCGCTGGCGGATGACGTAGGGCTTGCCAGCGGCCAGGGCGGCCTGGACCTCCCCCGGCGAGAGGTCGCGGCAGGGGTCGGCGGCCCGGTCAAAGCCGGTCTCCTCCGCCTCCGTTTTCTCGCAGAAGCAGTAGTAGGCGGCGCCCTTCTCCACCAGAAGCTGGGCGTATTTACCGTAGAGGTCCCGGCGCTGGGACTGGATATAGGGGCCCACGGGACCGCCCACGTCGGGGCCCTCGTCGTGGTGCAGTCCGCACTCCGCCAGGGTGCGGTAGATGACGTCGGTGGCGCCCTCCACCAGGCGGCCCTGGTCCGTGTCCTCGATGCGCAGGATGAACGTGCCCCCCGCGTGGCGGGCAATGAGCCAGGTGTACAGCGCGGTGCGCAGGTTCCCCACGTGCATGTAGCCGGTGGGGGAGGGGGCGAACCGGGTGCGGACCTTCCCCTTGGGAATGCGGGCTTCCATTTCCGCGAAGAGTGTTTGATCGAGTGCCATGCAGATACCTCCATGCCGGAATTTTACACAATATAACAGGTTACATTATCGCTTTTCCGCCGGGGATTGTCAAGGCCGGACTTGCGGTTTCTCCCGGGGATGTGGTATGCTGGAGACCAAACCACTTATGAGGAGGCCGATTGGATGTCGATGGAGGCAGAGGTGTTCCCCCTGATGCTGCTGGGGGTTGTGGCGGTAACGGTGGCGGAGGTGCTGTGTGGCAAGCGGATGCTGGCCCAGCGGCCCCGGGCCTTTTCCCGGCTGATGGCCCACGCCGCCACCATGCTGGTGGCGTTTTTCTTCCTGTTCCGCAGCGCGTTTCCCACCCGGATGGAGGTGGAGTCGGTGATTCCCTCCGTCTCCGCCTCCGCGGGGATGGGGCTGTTCGGCCTGTTCTGGGCCGCCAGCGTGGCCTGCCTGATCTCCCTGGTGATGGAGCTCTTGAAGGACCGGTGAGGCGTATCCCGGGGCCGGGGTCCGGCCCCGGGGCGGCGCGGAGACATGGGGATGCGGCCCCTTCGCCGGGCAGACGGCGCTTTTCCGCCGCCGGGATTGCACTTTCCGGCGGGGCATGCTACAATAAAAAAGTTAAATTGCCGTCTTGCGCCGCGCGCTCCGGACGGCATGGAAGTTTGAGGTGCGAATCATGGAAAATGAAGTACAGAAAAAGCGGATTTTAAGCGGCATCCAGCCCTCCGGCGACCTGACCCTGGGCTCCTACCTGGGCGCCATCAAGAACTGGGCGGCTCTGGCCGATGAATACGACTGCTACTATATGCTGGCGGACATGCACACCATCACCGTGCGCCAGGTGCCCGCGGACCTGCGCCGCCATACCCTGACCCAGTTGGCGGCCTATATCGCCAGCGGCCTGGACCCGGAGAAAAACGTGCTGTTTGTCCAGTCCCACGTCCCCGCCCACGCCCAGCTGGCCTGGGTGCTGAACTGCTACACCATGTTCGGCGAGCTGTCCCGCATGACCCAGTTCAAGGACAAGTCCGCCAAGAACGCGGACAACATCAACGCGGGGCTGTTCACCTATCCCGCCCTGATGGCCGCCGACATCCTGCTCTACCAGGCGGACCTGGTGCCGGTGGGCGGCGACCAGAAGCAGCACGTGGAGATCTGCAGGGACATCGCCAGCCGCTTCAACGGACTGTACGGCGACGTCTTCAAAATTCCGGAGCCCTACATCCCCCAGGTGGGGGCCCGGGTGATGAGCCTGACCACCCCGGAGAGCAAGATGTCCAAGTCCGACAAGGACCAGAACGGCTGCGTCTACATGCTGGAGAAGCCGGAGGACATCCTGCGCAAGTTCAAAAAGGCGGTGACGGACTCCGAGGCCTGCGTCCGCTTCGACCCGGCGAACAAGCCCGGCGTGTCCAACCTGATGCAGATTTACTCCGTGGCCACCGGCCGCACCTTTTCGGAGATCGAGGGGGAGTTTGCGGGCCGGGGCTACGGCGACTTCAAGAAGGACGTGGGCGAGGCCGTGGTGGAGCTGCTGCGCCCCATCCGGGAGGAGTCGGAGCGGCTGCTGGCGGACAAGGCCTATTTGGAGAGCGTGTACCGCGCCGGTGCGGAGAAGGCGGCGTATGTGGCCAACCGCACCGTGGGGAAGGTCTATAAAAAAGTGGGCTTTTTGGCGCGCTGACGGAGGAATGACATGCCATTTCAAAACCGACTGATCGCCTATGTGGTGCTGGCGCTGCTGGTGGCACTGGTGGTCAGCTTTCTGATGACGCCGGTGGTGAAGACCTTTGCCTACAAGGTGGGCGCCATCGACGTGCCCAAGGACGCCCGCCGGATGCACAAGGTGCCCATCCCCCGGCTGGGGGGCCTGGCCATCTTCATCGGCTTCATGGTCAGCATCCTGCTGTTCGTCGATATCCGGGGCAACGCCCAGATGCAGAGCATACTGCTGGGCGCCGTCATCATCGTGGTGCTGGGCGTGGTGGACGACATCATGGCCCTGCCCGCCATGCTCAAATTCGTGGTGCAGATCGGGGCGGCCCTGTTCCCCGCCCTGAACGGTGTGACGATCCTGGCCTTTTCCAACCCCAACATCTTCTCGGACAACCTCTACTGGGTGCTGGGCGGGCTCTCCGTCCCCGTCACCGTGCTTTGGATCGTGGCCATCACCAACGCCGTGAACCTCATCGACGGGCTGGACGGCCTGGCCAACGGCGTCTCCGCCATCTCCGCCACCACCATGCTGGTTATCGCCCTGGCCAGCGACCAGTGGCCGGTGGCGGTGGTGCTGGCGGCCCTGGTGGGGGCCAGCGTGGGCTTCATGCCCTACAACACCAATCCCGCCAAGATGTTCATGGGGGACACCGGCGCCACCTTCCTGGGCTATATCCTGGCCACCATGTCCATCCAGGGCCTGTTCAAGTACTACGCGGTGATCTCCTTCGTGGTGCCCTTCTTGATTCTGGGCCTGCCGATTTTCGACACGGCCTTCGCCTTCATCCGCCGCATCGCCCACGGCCAGAGCCCCATGCACGCCGACCGGAGCCATATCCACCACCGGCTGATCGACATGGGATTGAACCAGAAGCAGGCGGTGGCCACGCTGTATGTCATCTCCGCCATCCTGGGCCTCTCCGCCGTGGTGCTCACCACCGGCGGGGAGCAGAAGGCCATGCTGCTGTTCGCCGCGCTGTGCATCGTGGCGGTGGTGGCCGCCCGGGTGGTGTTTCCCAAGGAGGTCAAGGAGGAGCTGCGGGAAGAGCTCCACGAGGAGCTGGAGGAGTTGAAGGACCACCGCCATCCGGACGAGAAGAAAGACGAGGAACCGTAACATGGACAAGCTTCGGATCATGAGCGTCTTCGGCACCCGGCCGGAGGCCATCAAGATGTGCCCGCTGGTGCGGGAGCTGGCCGCCCGGCCGGAGGTGGAGAGCCTCTGCTGCGTCACGGCCCAGCACCGGCAGATGCTGGACAGCGTGCTGGAGGTCTTCGGCGTGCGGCCGGACTACGATTTGGACATCATGACCCCCCGGCAGACCCTCTCCACCATCACCAGCAAGTGCCTCACCGGCATGGACGGGGCCATCGACGCCCTGAAACCGGATATGATTCTGGTCCACGGGGACACCTCCACCACCTTTGCCGGGGCCCTGTCCGCCTTTTACCACCAGGTGCCGGTGGGCCATGTGGAGGCAGGGCTGCGGACCTATGACAAGTACTCCCCCTTTCCGGAGGAGATGAACCGCAAGCTGGTCAGCGCCATTGCAGATCTGTATTTCTGCCCCACAGAGAACAACCGGAGCAACCTCCAGAGGGAGGGGATCACGGAGGGGCTGTTCGTCACCGGCAACACGGTGATCGACGCGCTGCAAACCACCGTCCGCCCGGACTACCGCTTTGCGGACGGGGAACTGAACCGCCTGCCCTACGGGGAGAAGAAGATCATCCTGGTGACCTGCCACCGGCGGGAGAACTACGGCGAGCCCATGCGGCACATCCTGCTGGCCCTGCGGCAGATCGCCGAGACCTATCCCCAGGTGGAGTTGGTGTATCCCGTTCACCTCTCCCCCGTGGTGCGGGAGGCGGTGGACACCTATCTCCGGGGGGCGCCCCGGGTCCACCTCATCGACCCGCTGCCCGCCGATGAGATGCATAACCTCATGGCCCGGTGCTACATGGTGATGACGGACTCCGGCGGACTCCAGGAGGAGGCCCCCGCCCTGGGCAAGCCCGTGCTGGTGCTGCGGCGGGAGACGGAGCGGCCCGAGGCCGTGGAGGCCGGGACGGTGCGTCTGGCGGGCGTGGTGCAGGACGACATCTTCACCATGGCCTCCCGGCTGATCTGCGACGCCGGGGCCTACCAGAGCATGGCCCACGCGGTGAACCCCTACGGCGACGGCCGGGCCTGCCGCCGCATTGCGGACGCCATTCTCTGGCACTTTGGCCGGGGGCCGCGGCCGGAGGATTACCGGGCCTGAGGCGGACAAGGGAGGAGGACGGCCTTGGACGAGCGAAAGCGGAACTGGATTACCATGGCCTTTGTGGCCGTCACGGTTGTGGTGGTGGCGCTGATGCTGGGCAACACCCTGCACCGCACTGCCCGCATCCAGCTGCCCGCCGCCGGCGGTGCCCAGGGGGAGACCCCGGGGGACACCCTGCCGCAGGGCGGGGCGCTGACGGTGGTGGCGGTGGCGCCGGAGACGGTGCAGGCCGCCATTGAGACCTTGGCGCGGCCGGCGGCCTACCGCCGCACGGTGACGGTGGAGCAGATTTGGAGCGGCGGCAGCGGTACCACGGAGACGGCGGTGGCGGTGCTGAACGGCTGGACTCGGACGGACCGGACCCAGGTCTCCGGCCAGGTCCGCCACGCCGTGACCGACGGGGAGACCACCTATATCTGGTACAACAGCGAGACCGCCGTGTATGAGGTCCCGGCGGGGGACATCTCCGCCGACGATGAGCAGGCGATCCCCACCTACGAGGAGATTTTGGAG
The DNA here is from genome assembly GCF_900544955.1 of uncultured Oscillibacter sp. Lineage (GTDB taxonomy): Bacteria > Bacillota > Clostridia > Oscillospirales > Oscillospiraceae > Oscillibacter. Next base: position 1,049 of record NZ_UQXD01000002.1, on the reverse strand, counting down.
CTGCCGGCGGATGCCATTGCCGCCGCGGACTACCGGACCATCTCCGGCGTGAACTGCATCTATGTGGAGACCGCGCCAGACGAGGCGGGCTACGCCCTGCGGTATTGGGTCAGCGTGGACACGGGGCTGCTGACGGCGGCGGAGAAGCTGGTGGACGGGGAGGCGGTGTACCGCATGGCGGCGCTGACCCTGGAGCAGACGGCCCCCACCGAGGCGGATTTCACCCTGCCGGACGGTCGGGTGCTGGCGGTGGCGTGACCGCCGGAGAATAAGAAAACGGCCGCCGGAAGGCGGTCGTTTTTTGTATGTGCGCAGCGGGGAGGAGGGACCCGGGGCGTCTGCCGGGACAAGCCCCCTGCGGCGGGGACAGGCCCCAGGGGCCTACAGAATCAGCAGCAGTCCCAGGGCCACCAGCAGCTCCTCGTCGGCCTCCTCCCGGAAGAGGAAGAACAGCAGCCCCAAAAGCAGCAGGTCCCCGGTGTCCACGTGGTCCAAATGCAGCTGGTCCAGGAAATGCCGGAGGAAGCCGGTGAGGCCGTCGGCAAAGGGGCCGCCGGACTTGGGGGGTGGTTCCGGCCCCGGTGGCCTTTCCCCACCGCCGAAGGGCGGCGGCCCTCCGGCGCCGCCGAAATTTCCGGGGCCTCCCGGATTGCCCGGCCCGCCTGAGCCTCCGAAGCCATGGGTGCTGCCCTGGCCTCCCGAACCTCCGGGACCCTGGGCGCCGCCTTGGCCTCCGAAACCGCCCGAGCCTCCCGCGCTGCCGGGGGCGCTCGAACCGCCGGGGCCGCCGGGGCTGTGGGGAGTGCCAGGGCCTCCGAAACCGCCCGAGCCGCCCGGCCCGCCAGAACTGCCCGGTCCTCTGGTTCCGCCGGGGGGCCGCTCCTCCTCGGGGATGCGGGTGTAGGAGCCGTTGTCGTTGCGGATATAGCGGTTATACATCCCTCACCCCTCCCATCCCGCCAGGAATTTCCGGCCCAGATGGAAGAGCCGGGCCAGTTGAAGGGCCCGTTCGATCTTCTCCTGCCGCTCGCTTTTCAGGTAGGGCCGCA
>NZ_UQXD01000001.1 GCF_900544955.1 uncultured Oscillibacter sp. | reverse complement strand
GGCGGGGGTGCTGGGGGCCCAGGGCCGCCGGAGCAAAAAACGCCGCCGGTGAGCATTTGTGAAAAGTCACGAAATTCTTCGGACCGTCCCTGTTTCTTCTCCAAAGATCCCCTGGGGCGGGGGAGGCGGGAGGCCGGGCAGATATGGGGCGGCGCTTCCGCCGGGGCCACCAGATATGGCCCTTTTGCCCCGTGCCGCCCGGCCCCTGCCCACCCAGGTTTTAGTAGTTTACATAACTATGTTTACATAACATTTGGGCATAACTGACAAAAAACGTGATTTTCCCGCAAATTCCTTGATAAATCTGGAAAATTGCACTATATTAAAACGTACAAGGTTTACGTTAACTGTTTCGTATAAAGCCGGCGCCTCTCTCATAGGGTAGAGCGAGGTGAGTCGGTTTTGAATTGGAAGAGACGTAGGGACGGGGGACCGCCCTCCCCGCTGCCCCGGCTGCTGGCGCTGGCGCTGTTCTTTTTTTTCGGCATTCTTTTGGGACAGGTCGTGCTCTCCCGGGTGCCGGACGCCACCGGCGCAGAGCTGGAGCGCTACTTATCGGATTTTGTACGGGTGGACGGCGGGGACCGGCAGGGGGCGGGCGCGGTGCTCTCGGCCCTGGTGCTGTATCTGCGGTATCCGCTGCTGGCCTTTCTGCTGGGGTTTTCCTCCATCGGCGTGGCGCTGCTGCCCTGCACGGCGCTGGCCTTCGGCTTCTTCCTGTCCTTTTCCGTCTGCTGCTTTACGGCGGCCTTCGGCAGCGGCGGCGTGCTGCTGGCGCTGGCGGTGTCCGGCATCCGGTGCCTGGTGACGCTGCCCTGTTTTTTTCTGCTGGCGGTCCCCTCGCTGGAGACCTCCGCCGCCCTGGCCAGGGCGTCCTTTGGGAGAGGGCGGCGGCCGGTGGCGGCGGCGTACGGGCGGAGCTGCTGGCTCCGGCTGGGCGGCGCGATACTGGTGCTGCTGGCGGGCATGTGTGTGGATATGGCGGCGTCGCCCCGGCTGCTGGGGCTGGTTTTGCCGCGGATTGTGATTTGAACGAGAGAGGGGGAGATGGCCACGGACGATATCGGACGCTACGGCGCGTATCTGGCGGGGGAGAAGCACGCCTCCCAAAACACCATCAGCTCCTATCTCCGGGACGTGACCCAGTTTGCCGAGTACCTCCACACCGTCCAGGACTGCGGGCCCCGGGAGGCGGACGCCGGCATGGTGGAGGGCTACATGAGCTTCATGCTGGGCCACGGCAAGTCCGCCGCCTCCGTCACCCGGTTTCTGGCCTCGGTGAAGTCGTTTTACAACTTCCTCCTGGCGGAGGGGTCCGTGGGGACCAACCCCGCCCGGGGGGTGGCCGCCGCCAAGGTGGAGCGGAAGTACCCGGAGATTCTCACCAGCAAGGAAGTGGAACTGTTTTTGGAGCAGCCCCAGTGCGTGGACGCCAAGGGCTTCCGGGACCACGCCATGCTGGAGCTGCTGTACGCCACGGGCATCCGGGTCAGTGAGCTGATCTCCCTGGATTTAACGGATTTGAACCTGGCCGCCGGATTCGTCCGCTGCGTGAACCGGGGGAAGGAGCGGATCATCCCGCTGTACCACACCGCCGTAAAGGCCCTGTCCGACTATGTGAAGAACATCCGCCCCCAGCTGATCGCCGACGGGGACGAGGCCGCGCTGTTTGTGAACATGAGCGGCGAGCGGATGAGCCGCCAGGGCTTTTGGAAGATCATCAAGTACTACCAGGAGCGGGCGGGCATCGAGAAGGACATCACCCCCCACACCCTGCGCCACTCCTTCGCCGTCCACCTGCTGGAAAACGGGGCGGATCTGCGGTCCATCCAGGAGATGCTGGGCCACGCGGACATCTCCTCCACCCAGATCTACACCCACGTGGTGAAAAAGCAGCTCAAGGACGTGTACCAGAAGGCCCATCCCCGGGCCTGAGCGGCCCCGCCGCCTCCCGCGGAGGGGCTTTGCGGCGGGCCGCGGGGACGCCTCTGCCCCTTCCCTGAAACGGGAAGGGGAATCTTTTTGCGCCGGGGCAAACAAAACGCGCCGCCGGGCACTCTAATGGGTGAAGGAAAGGAGGGGGAGCGCCGATGGAACCGAGAGAGCCGCGCGGAGCGGCGGTGAGCCAGGAGGAGTTCGCCCGCCGGGCGGAGGCCGTCCGGGGGCGGCTGTACCGCACCGCGTACCTGTATCTTGGCAGCGAGGCCGACGCCCTGGAGGCGGTGGACGAGGCGGTGTACCAGGCGCTGCGGGCGCTGCGGTCCCTGCGGGAGGCGGCGGTGCTGGAGACCTGGCTCACCCGCATCCTCCTCAACGAGTGCCACCGGGAGCTGCGCCGCAGGCGGCGCTTCGCCCCCGGCGGGGAGGAGGCTCTGCCGGACACCGCCGGGCCGGACGCCTACGACGGCCTGCCCCTGCGGGAGGCGGTCCGCCGCCTGCCGGAGGAACTGCGGATGGTGGTGATCCTGCGATTTTTCGCCGGGTACACCCAGGCGGAGACCGCCGACGCGCTGGAACTGCCCCAGGGCACCGTGGCCACCCGGCAGCGCCGGGCCCTGGCGCTCTTGCGGCTGGAGCTGGGAGAGGAGGCTTGCTCATGAACCGGAACGAGGAGTACAGAGCCCTGCTGGCGGAGCCCCTTCCGCCCGGGCTGGAGGGCACCGCCGGCCGGGCCCTGGCCCGGTACCGGGCACGGCGGCGGCTGCGGCTGTGGAGCGTCCCGGCGGGGAGCCTGGCGGCCTGCTTTGTGGGCTTCATGTTGCTGGTGAACCTGTTCCCGCCCTTCGCCCGGGCCTGCGGCGGCGTGCCGCTGCTGCGGGAGCTGGCCAAGGCGGTGGCCTGGTCCCCCAGCCTCAGCGCCGCTGTGGAGCACGACTACGTACAGCCCATCGGCCAGAGCCAGACGGAGAACGGCGTCACCGCCACGGTGGAATACGTCATCGTGGACCAGCGGCAGCTGAACATCTACTACACCCTGGACACCCGCAGCCAGGGCCCCCTGGAGGCGGACTGCACGCTGGAACTGGAGGAGTGCGGCGGCGTCTCCAGCAGTTCCGGCTCCTTCGGCACCCCCAACGGCGAGCTTCGTTCCTTCCGGGTGGACTTCATTGACCGGGATATGCCGGACACCCTGGAGCTGCGGATGCAGATCTACCGGGGACACTCTAGTGAGGAGCCCGCCGCGCCGGAGGCCTCCGTGGAGGATTCCCTGTTTCTGCCGCCGGACCCAGTCCCGGGCTATCTGGCGGACTTCCGCTTCCGCCTGGAGTTCTCCCCCTACTTCACCGCCCAAGGGGAGCGGATCCCCATCGGCGCCGCCGTGGTGTTGGACGGACAGACCGTCACCGTGACTGAGGCGGAGGTCTATCCCACCCACATGCGGCTGAACCTCGCCATGGACCCGGCCAATACCGCCTGGCTGACGGGGCTGGACTTCTACCTGGAGACGGAGACGGGGGACACCTTCGTGCCCAGCACCAACGGCCTCCTCTCCACCGGCCTGGCCGGGGGCAGCAGCCAGGGCTCCCTCTGGCTGGACAGCCCCTATTTCAGCGGGGGCGAGCACCTGACCCTCCACATCACCGGCGCCCGGTGGCAGGACAAGGAGAACGCCCGGGTGCGGCTCAATCTGGCGGAGGGTACCGCGGAGAACCTGCCGGAGAACGTCCGCTTCCTGGGCGCGGAGCGGTATCCGGACGGCTGGCTGGTGTCCTTCGCCCTCCCTCGGGAGGCGGACGGCGGCATGTACAACCTCTTCTCCGGCTCCTTCTGGGACGAGGCGGGGGAGCCCCACGACATCTGGCAGAACAGTAGCACCTTCGGCTGGGTGGACCCGGAGACCGGGGAGCGGCGGGACGAGGAGACCTGGTTCACCGAGGAGTTCCCCCTGGCGGGCCTCCAGGGGAACACGGCCTACCTGGAACCCCACTTCAACCGCGAGACGGCCTTCGCCGCGCCGGTGTCCGTCCCCGTCAAATAGAGCCATCCCCTCCGGGGCGCCTGCGGCAGCGGGCGCCCCGGTTTTTGCCGTGGCAGGGAGGCGCCCATGGAAAACGCCCCGTCGGTTTTACTTGGCCTTGTGAAAAACGGGCCGATGTGATAGGATATCGAAAAGCGCGGGCCGCCTTCGGCGGAAAGGCCCTTCCTGCAAGAGGGCGCTTGGCGCCTGCCGGACCGCTATGGGGGGAATTCGATATGGAGACGGATCAATACCTGATTGACCATTACAGCCATTACGACGAGGACAGCCGACTGCTGCCAAGACACGGCTCGGTTGAGTTCCTGACCACGATGCGCTATATCGAGAAATACGGAAAGCCGGGGGACCGGGTGCTGGAAATCGGCGCCGGAACGGGCCGGTATTCCCATGCGCTGGCGCGAAAGGGCTACGCCGTTGATGCGGTGGAACTGGTGGCGCACAACATCGAGGTGTTCCGGCGAAACACCCGGCCCCAGGAGCCCGTCACCATTGTGCAGGGCAATGCCCAGGATCTGTCTGCGTTTCCAGACAATGGGTACGACATCACGCTGCTGCTGGGCCCCATGTATCACCTGTACACCAAAGCGGACAAGGAACAGGCACTGCGGGAGGCCATTCGTGTGACAAAACCGGGCGGCGTGGTGTTTGCCGCCTATGTGATCTCCGACGGCTGCCTCCTCGACGAGGGCTTCCAGCGGGGGAATATCTGTGTTTCCCAGTATATCGAACAGGGCTTGATCGACGCCCGGACCTTCGCCGCCAGGTCCGAGCCGAAGGACCTGTTTGAACTGGTCCGCAAGGAGGACATTGACGCGCTCCTGTCCGCCTTTCCCGTCACCCGGTTGCACTACGTGGCCGCAGACGGATGCGCCCTGCTCCTGCGGGAGGCGATCGACGCCATGGACAGCGACACGTTTGCGCTGTTTTTGCGCTACCACTTCGCAACCTGTGAGCGCAGCGACCTGCTGGGCATCACCAGCCATGCAATTGACATCTTTCGGAAATAAACGGCTGCGCCGCTGCGCGTGGATGGAGAATCCCTGCACCGAAACCGTGCAGGGATTCTGTTTGCCTGTTTCGGCGAAAGCGGGCTGCCGGGCCCGCGCGCACCCCGCTCCCGCAGCAAAGACCACCGGTTTTTGCTGTTGCGCTCTCCCGGTAAATTTGCTATACTGATACGGAATGCAGACCGGGAAGGGGAGGGCCATGCGCATTTTGGGCATCGACCCCGGCATCGCCACCATCGGCTTCGGCCTGGTGGAGGCGGAGCGGGCACAAGTGCATATGGTGACCTACGGCGCCATCACCACCCCGGCGGGGCTGCCCCTCAGCCGGCGGCTGTACCAGATCAGCCGGGATATGGAGGAGCTGATCGGCCGCCTGAATCCGGACGTCATCTCCATTGAGGAGCTGTTTTTCAACAACAACATCACCACCGGCATCGCCGTGGCCCACGGCCGGGGCGTCATTCTCTGCGCCGCCGAGGCCTGCGGCGTCCCCCTCTTCGAGTACACCCCCTCCCAGGTGAAGCTGGCGGTCACCGGCTACGGCAAGGCGGAGAAGCGCCAGGTCATGGACATGACCCGGCGGCTGCTGAAGCTGCGGGCCGTCCCCCGGCCCGACGACGCTGCGGACGCCCTGGCCCTGGCCCTGTGCCACGCAAGGAGTTTTACTTCACGCCTCCCGCGGACAGGGGACGTGAAGGAGACCATTTAAGGAGAGAGCGCATGTTTTACTATTTGGACGGCACCGTGGCGGAGCTGCTGCCCGGTCTGGCCGTGATGGACTGCGGCGGTGTGGGCTACGCCTGCATGACCACAAACAACACCCTGGCCGCCCTGAAAAAGGGCCAGCGGGGCAAGCTGTACACCTTTTTGAACGTGGCGGAAAACGCCTTCGGCCTCTACGGCTTTGCAAGCCAGAAGGAGCTGACCAGCTTCAAGCTGCTCATCGGCGTGTCCGGCGTGGGGCCCCGGGCGGCGTTGGCCATTCTGTCCGCCGCCACGCCGGAGGCCCTGGCCATGGCCGTGGTCACCGGGGACGAAAAGACCCTGACGGCGGCGCCGGGCATCGGCAAGAAGATCGCCCAGCGGATCATCCTGGAGCTGAAGGACAAACTGGCCCGGGAGAGCGCCGCGGGGCTGGACTTCTCCGGCGGAAAGGGCGCCCCGGCGGCGCCGTTGTTCTCCAACAAGGCCGCGGAGGCCGCCCAGGCCCTGGCGGTGCTGGGCTATTCCAGCCAGGAGGTGGGCATCGCCCTGAAGGGCGTGGACGTGGAGCAGTTGCCCCTGGAGGAGATCATCCGCCAGGGCCTGAAGAAGATGGTGAAGTAGCCCGTCCCACATGGCGGGCAGGGAACGGAGGGCGGTTTTATGGCGAAATACGAGCGGAGCATCCACGGCGACTTCGACCGGGTTTTGTGCAGACTTCACGACGGTATGCTCTCGGGCAGCGCCTCCGCCAGCTATGAGGACGGCAGCGACTATGCCTCCGGGGACCTGCGGTGTGCCGTGCGGGTTTATGAGCGGTACAGCTTTTCGGGCGGCAACCGGGTGAGCCTGAATCTGACGCTGGTGGGGCGCGGCCAGGAGCTGTTTCTCTCCGCCATCGCCTCCGGCGGCAGCCAGGCGATGTTCTTCAAGATCAACACCTTTGGGGAAGAGGGATTTTTGGACTGCCTGCGGGAACTCGTGGAAACGCTTTGACAGGAGGACGGCATTTTGAGCAGCAAGAAAAACGCCCGGGAGAAGGCCCAGGCCCGGAGAGAGGCGGAGACCCGAGCCCGGCACAAGCGCACCCGCAACAACTGGATCGCCGTGGGGATGCTGCTGGTGGGCCTCTGGGCGGGATTGACGGTGCGGGCGGCCTTCGGCGCGGACACCTGCGGCCCCGCCGCCGGGGATGCGGCGGACTGGCTGGCCCAGTCCCGGGGCCAGGCGGTGACGGTTCTCAAAACCGCCCGGGAGGGCCGGGTGCAGGCGGTTTTATATGAGGAGGACTCCGGGGCGCGGAGTATCGCCGTGTTTGAGCGCCGCCTGCTGGGCCTGCGCTGGGCCTACGAGGGCATGAACGACCTGCCGGACCGGGGCCTGGCCCTCACGGGCCGCTGGAACGCCGGGGGCTTTCTCAGCGGTTCGAAGTGCGACATCCAGGTGTACGGCGACAACCGCGACGCTTCGGTGGATGCCTATGCCGTGACGGACGGCGGCGTGGGCCGGGAGCATCTGGAGGCGGACTATATCCTGGACATCTATGTGCTGGACGGCATCGGCGCCCTGCCGAAGGAGCTGGAGCAGTCCGGCCCCGGGACACCGGAGGAATAGGAAGGGAACGCATGAGCATCGACTTTGGAAACGACATCTACGAAGAGCCTATTGTGGCCAAGACCTTCCTCCAGGAGGACGCCCAGGAGGGGTCTCTGCGGCCCAAGACGCTCCAGGAGTACATCGGCCAGGAGAAGGCCAAGGACAACCTGGCCATTTTCATCGAGGCCGCCCGCCGCCGGGAGGAGGCGCTGGACCACGTGCTGCTCCACGGCCCTCCGGGCCTGGGCAAGACCACCCTGGCCGGCATCATCGCCCAGGAGATGGGCGTCAACATCCGCATTACCTCCGGCCCCGCCATTGAAAAGCCCGGGGACCTGGCGGCCCTTTTGACCAACCTCAGCGAGGGGGATATCCTCTTTGTGGACGAAATCCACCGGCTGAACCGTTCCGTGGAGGAGATTCTCTATCCCGCCATGGAGGACTACGCCCTGGACATCATCGTGGGGAAGGGGCCCAGCGCCAACTCCATCCGGCTGGACCTGCCCCAGTTCACCCTCATCGGCGCCACCACCCGGGCGGGCCAGCTGTCCGCCCCCCTGCGGGACCGGTTCGGCGTGACGCTGCGGCTGGAGCTGTACACCCCGGAGGAGCTGGCGCGGATCGTCACCCGGTCCGCGGGGATTCTGCGCGTGGACATCGTGCCGGAGGGGGCCTACGAGATCGCCCGCCGCAGCCGGGGCACGCCCCGGATTGCCAACCGGATGCTGCGCCGGGTCCGGGACTTCGCCCAGGTGAAGGCCGACGGGGTCATCACCAAGGATGCGGCGGACCAGGCCCTCTGCGCCCTGGAGATCGACCACCTGGGCCTGGACACGGTGGACCGGCGGATGCTGGGGGCCATCATCGACAACTACAACGGCGGCCCCGTGGGTCTGGAGACCCTGGCGGCCACCATCGGGGAGGAGTCCGTCACCCTGGAGGACGTGTATGAGCCCTACCTCATGCAGTTGGGCTTCCTCACCCGGACGCCCCGGGGGCGGTGCGTCACCCAGCGGGCTTACCAGCATCTCCACCGGGCGATTCCCGGCGGGACTGCGGCGGAGAATCCCATGGAGCAGCTGACGCTGTAAGGGTGTTGAGCGGTCCGCGAAGAAGAAATCCGCGCCCCGTCCCCGCGCCGGACGCGCAAAACCTCCCCCGCAGGGCACCCCTGTAGATTTCGATCAATTCACCAGAAGGGAATATCAGGATATGGGTAAATTATTTGGAACCGACGGCATCCGCGGCGTAGTGGGGGAGAACCTCACCGCCGACATGGCCTTCCGCGTGGGCCAGGCGGTGGCCGCCGTGCTGATGGAGGAGAAGGGCGGCCGCCCCACCGTGGTCATCGGCAAGGACACCCGCATCTCCTCCGATATGCTGGAATCCGCTCTCATGGCGGGCATCTGCTCCGTGGGCGGCGACGTGAAGCCCGTGGGCACCATTCCCACTCCCGCCGTGGCCTACCTCAGCCGTCGGGAGCAGGCCGACGCGGGCATCGTCCTCTCCGCCAGCCACAACCCCTATGAGCACAACGGCATCAAGGTGTTCAGCGGCCAGGGCTATAAGCTCTCCGACGAGGTGGAGGGCCGCATTGAGGAGAAGATTCTCTCCGACCAGCCCATCCGGCTCCGTACCCGGGGGGAGATCGGCCGCCGCCACCACGGCATGCGCCAGTTGAAGCGGGAGTATATCGACTTTGTGGCCTCCACGGTGGAATCGGACCTGGCGGGCCTGAAGATTCTGGTGGACTGCGCCAACGGCGCCGCCAGCGCCACCGCGCCGGAGCTCTTCGGCCGCTTCAAGGCCCACACCGACTTCATCCACCGGGACCCCGACGGCGTGAACATCAACAGCCGCTGCGGCTCCACCCATCTGGAGGATCTGGCCGCCGCCGTGGTGCAGGGCGGGTACGGCGTGGGCGTGGCCTTCGACGGCGATGCGGACCGCTGCCTGCTGGTGGATGAGCTGGGACACCCCATCGACGGCGACAAGGTGATGGCGGTGTGCGCCCTGGATATGAAGCGCCGGGGCGAGCTCACCGGCAACACCATTGTGGCCACCGTCATGAGCAACCTGGGCCTCCACGAATTCTGCCGGAAAAACGGCATCGACCTGGTGTGTACCGGGGTGGGGGACCGGAACGTGCTGGAGGAGATGCTCCGCCACGGCTACTGCCTGGGAGGCGAGCAGTCCGGCCACACCATCTTCACCGGCCTGGAGACCACCGGGGACGGCGAGGTGACGGCCCTCCAGTTCCTCCAGGTCCTGGCCCGGTCCGGGGAGCGGGCCAGCGCCCTTTCCGCCGTCTGCGCCACCTATCCCCAGGTCCTCCTGAACGTGACGGTGCCCCACAGCGGCGGCGTGAAGGAACGGATCATGGACTCCGATGCGCTCCGCGGCGCCGTGGAGCGGGAGGCGGCGGCTCTGGCGGGGGAGGGCCGGATTCTGGTCCGGGCCTCCGGCACGGAGGCGCTGATCCGAGTGATGGTGGAGGCCAAGACCGCCGAAATCGCCGGAGACACGGCCCAGCGCCTGGCGGATTTTATAAAATCACTAAATTTTTAAGGACCAGCCGTATATTTTTTGAACATTTGCTTGACATTTCCATGGCTGAACAGGTATAATACAATATGTGTAAATCTTATGAGCACCCCGAGACTTGGACCGAACTCCCGGATGAAACACTCTGCCGCATGGCCGCCCAGGGCAGCCGGGCAGCGGAGGAGGTCCTGGTGACCCGCTACAACCGGCTGGTCCGTACCTGCGCTCGTCCCTTTTTCCTGGTGGGAGGCGACAGTGAGGACCTGACCCAGGAGGGGATGGTGGGGCTCATCAAAGCGGTGCGGGAATACGACGCGGACAAAGAGGCGTCCTTCCGGACATTCGCAGAAATTTGCATTCGCAACCGGCTGTATTCCGTTCTCCGCGCCGCAGTGCGCGACAAGCATTTGCCGCTCAATCAGTCGGTTCCTTTGGATACGCCCTACTTTGACAGTAATTCCTACACCTCTGGTACCAGTCATTTGGCGCAGCGCAATCCCGAAGATTTCCTGATCGACAGGGAGCACACGGCAGCCCTCTTAACCGGTGTCCGGAAACAGTTGTCCGAATTTGAAGCGAAGATTTTGGGGTACTATTTAGACGGTCTTTCATGCAGGGAAATTGCCGAGACGGTAGGCAAACCCCCAAAGTCCGTGGACAACGCCGTGCAGCGCATCCGGCGCAAGGTAGCGCGGCAACTTCTTTCCGGCGATCTCAGCGGAAGCTGAACGCAATATATTTTTCTTTTCAAAGAGAGGGTAACATCATGTACGAAGACAAGACTTTAGTGTGCAAAGAGTGCGGCCAGGAGTTCGTGTTCACCGCCGGTGAGCAGGAGTTCTATGCGGAGCGCGGCTTCCAGAATGAGCCCCAGCGCTGCAAGAGCTGCCGTGATTCTCGCAAGAACGCCGCCCGCGGCCCCCGCGAGTACTTCACTGCTGTTTGCGCCTCCTGCGGCGGCGAGGCCAAGGTTCCCTTCGAGCCCAAGTCTGACCGTCCCGTGTACTGCAGCGAGTGCTTCGCTAAGATGCGCGATCAGCAGAGATAACAAGCCGTCTTCGGTTTTTATAGTTGCGATCCGAGAGGAGACGCCCAGTTCCGTGGGCGTCTCCTCTTTTTTCCCGGGCGCGGCGCCATTTTTCAACAAAAAACCGCCATTCCGTGATTTTCTATTGAATTCCCGCGGAGAATAGGGTATAATACCACCGTTGAATTTTAGATTGGAGGAACCTTCCCATGATCAACATTACGAAAGACACCATCATCGGTGATATCCTGGATCTTGCCCCCCAGACCGCGCCCATCTTCCTCTCCATCGGGATGCACTGCCTGGGCTGCCCCTCTTCCCGCGGGGAGACCGTGGAGGAGGCCTGCATGGTCCACGGCGTGGACTGCGAGAAGCTGCTGGCCCTGGTGAACGAGGAAGCCAACAAGGCCCAGTAAAAACGATGGGACGCATACGGGGCCATCCCGTATGCGTCCTTCCACGGAGGAGGACCTTCCTTGAAACACCTGGAACTCACCCCCCGGCTGCAACTGCTGGCCGACTGGGTGCCCCCCGGCGCAAAGCTCGCTGATGTTGGCACGGACCACGCCTATCTGCCCGTGTGGCTGACGCTCCACGGCCGCGTGGCCTCTGCCATTGCCAGCGACCTGCGCCGGGGGCCTCTGGCCCGGGCCAGGGCCACCGGCGCGGCCTACGGCGCCGGCGGCATCGACTTCCGCCTGTGTGACGGCCTCTCGGCCATCGCCCCGGAGGAGGCGGATACCATCGTCATCGCGGGAATGGGGGGCGAGCACATCGCCGCCATTCTGTCCGCCGCCCCCTGGACGGCGGCCGGCCGCCACACCCTGCTCCTCCAGCCCATGACCCACGCCGAGGACCTGCGGGCCTTCCTGGCGGGAAACGGCTACGCCATCACCCGGGAGGCCCTGGTCCGGGACCGGGGCACACTGTATCCGGTGATGGAGGCCGGGGCGGGGGAGATGACGCTGACCCTGGGCCAGCGCTGGGGCGGCGCCAGGCTCCTCCAGGACCCGCTGGGGGAGCGGTACATCATCGAGAAGATCATCCGTTTGCAGGGGGCCGTGGCGGGGCTGAACCGCTCCACGGACCCCGGGGACCGGGAGAGGGCGGACGCGCTGCGGGACGTCCTCACCGCCCTGTTGAAGCTGAGAGAGGAGTGGCGTCATGCCCAAAGCCGGTGAGATCGAAGAGCGGCTGTTCCAGTTGGCCCCTGGGGAGGGCACCATGGACTGGGACAATGTGGGTCTGCTGCTGGGGGACCCGGAGCGGAGCGTGGAGCGGGTGCTGGTGGCCCTGGACATCACGGAGGCGGTGGCGGACGAGGCCATCGCCCGGGACTGCCAGATGATTGTGGCCCATCACCCCATCATGAACTGCCGATGGCTGCCGGTGCAGAGCATCCGGGAGGACACCCCGCAGGGCCATCTCCTGCGCAAGCTCCTGCGCCGGGAGATCTGCGCCGTCTGCATGCACACCAATCTGGACGTGGCCTGGGGCGGGGTGAACGACGCCCTGGCGGAGGCGCTGCGGCTGGAGGACCCTGGGCCGCTGTGCGAAAACGGCCTGGGCCGGGTGGGGACGCTGCCCCAGCCCATGGCCTTGGCGGACTTTGCCCGGTTCGTCTCCCGGGCCCTGGGCTGCAACGGCCTGCGGTACGCCGACGCCGGACGGCCCGTCTGCCGGGTGGGCGTGGGCGGCGGCGCCTGCGGCGACTTTGCGGACGATGCCATCGCCGCCGGGTGCGACACCTATGTGACCGCGGATCTGAGCTACCACCAGTTTCTGGACGCCCCGGGGAAGGGCGTCAACCTCATCGACGCGGGCCACTTTCCAACGGAAAACCCGGTCTGCGCCAAGCTCATCTCGTTTTTGACGGAGCAGTTCCCCGCGCTGTCCGTTTTCAAATCCGCTTCCCACCGGGAAGTGATTCAGTACTACGTTGAAGGAGAGTCATAACTATGTCTGGACATTCGAAATGGCATAACATCCAAAAGACCAAGGGCGCGGCCGACGCCAAGCGCTCCGCCGCGTTCACCAAGATCGCCCGGGAGATCATCGTGGCGGTGAAGGAGGGCGGCTCCGGCGACCCCAACAACAACTCCCGTCTGGCCACCGTCATTGCCAAGGCCAAGGCCGTCAACATGCCCAACGACAACATCAAGCGCACCATCGACAAGGCCCTGGGCTCCGGGAACGCCGACAACTACGAGGCCGTTACTTACGAGGGCTACGGCCCCGGCGGCGTGGCCGTCATCGTGGAGGCCCTGACGGACAACCGCCAGCGCACCGCGCCGGAGGTCCGCCACGCCTTCGACAAGTGCAACGGCAACATGGGCGCCCCCGGCTGCGTCAGCTGGTCCTTCGACAAGAAGGGCGTCATCGTCATCGACAACTCCGACGGGGAGCTGGAGGAGGACACGGTGATGATGGACGCGCTGGAGGCCGGCGCCGCCGACTTTGAGGCCGACGGCGACGCCCTGGAGATCACCACCGACCCCGACGCCTTCAACGACGTGGTGAAGGCCCTGGAGGGGAAGGGGTACAGCTTCGTCAACGCCGACATCGAGATGGTCCCCCAGAACTACATCGCCCTCTCCGATGAGGGGGATGTGAAGAACATGGAGAAGCTCATCGACATGCTGGAGGACAACGACGACGTCCAGAACGTCTGGCACAACTGGGACAACAACTGACTTGCACACCGGAGGAACGGCCCAAGGCCGTTCCTCTTTTTTTCTCCAAAATTGAACAAAAGTTAAGTTTTGTTTGATCTTTGGGACGTCTGCGCCCCCGGGGTGGACGTCTATCCCCACCGGGAGGCGGCGGCCGCCCTGGCGGAGGACTGAGAAAAAGCCCCTTCCGCGGATCACGCGGAAGGGGCCGTATCCTAACTGCGAGAAAAACTGTAAGCCGGGTTCTGTATTTGACAGTCATCTATCTAGGCGCCCTGTTGCCAGAGCGCTCAAGCCACCTCTGGGAAGCGGCCGGGCCGGCCTGATGCTTCCAAACCACGGTGTTGCTCCGGATAGAGTTTACAGCGGCGGACACTCTCGAGCCGCCGGGTGCGCTCTTACCGCACCTTTCCACCCTTACCTCCCCCTGCCGAGAGCAGGGTCCCTGACGGGACAGGAGGCGGTATATCTCTGTTGCACTTTTCCTGAAGTCGCCTTCGGCGGGCGTTACCCGTTATCCTTGCCCTGTGGAGCCCGGACTTTCCTCATGGACGGCCTTTCGGCCTGCCCACGCGACTGTCTGTTTTTCTCGCGGTGTTTATTTTACAGGAAACTCGCCCCGTTGTCAACGAGAGAAAATTCCCCGTTGTGGGCCGCCCTCCCATATGATAAGATGAAACCTGCAAGTGAAACCGACAGGGGGGCGTTTTCCCCCATAGAGGGGAGAACCATGTCTGTGAGATGAACCGTTGGCCTGTTGGCAGTCGCGGTGGCGCTGCTGCCGGTTGACTGGCACTGTATCAACCGCATTCTCAAGAGCATCACGCAAAAAAATGGACGGCAGGTGCTGCGGGATTGCAGCGCGTTCCTTGCGCTTTCTGCCGTTATTTGCATCTGCTTTTTCGTCTGCACCTTTGCCCACGCATGCAAGGGAAAGCAGCTGGAGGCTGACCAAGCCGCCGCAGATTCCGATTGAATGGGCGCGGGGAGGCCGCTGCCGCCTCTTGCAGGCGGCCCTCCGGCGAGGTGGCAAAATTTCGGCGCCGCGTTGTAATCCCGGGAGGTTTGCGGTATAATAATTAAGTATGCAAAAACGGGCGGCCCGCCTGGGGCCGCTCACATAAGGAGCGATTTCCGTGAAATTTGAGGAGTATCTGGCGTCGCTGCGGCACAAGACCGTGGCCGTCATCGGCATCGGCGTGTCCAACCGGCCGCTGATCCGTCTGCTGCTGGAGCGGGGTGTGGCGGTGACTGCCTGCGACAAAAAGTGCCGGGAGGACCTGGGCCCCCTGGCGGAGGAGCTGGAGGCCCTGGGCGCCAGGCTGCGGCTGGGGGAGGACTACCTGGAGGGGCTGGAGGAGGACGTGATCTTCCGCACCCCCGGCATGCGGCCGGACCTGCCCCAGCTGGCGGCCGCCGTTGCCCGGGGCGCCGTCCTCACCAGCGAGATGGAGGTCTTTTTCCAGGTGTGCCCCTGCCCGCTGCTGGCCGTCACCGGCAGCGACGGGAAAACCACCACCACTACCATCATCACAGAACTGCTGCGGCGGAGCGGCCGTACCGTCCACCTGGGGGGCAACATCGGCCACCCCCTGCTGGCGGAGGCCGGGGAGATGGGACCGGAGGACCTGGCGGTGCTGGAGCTGAGCTCCTTCCAGCTGATGACCATGGACCGCAGCCCTCACATCGCCGTCATGACCAACCTCGCCCCCAACCACCTGGACGTCCACCGGGACTATGCGGAGTATTGCTCTGCAAAGGAAAATATTTTTACACATCAGTCCGCACAGGATATTGCCGTGTTCAACGCCGACAATCCGGACACCCTGGCCCTCTCCGGAAAGGCCCCGGGCCGGGTGCGCCTCTTCTCCCGGCAGCGGGAGGTTCCGGACGGCGTGTTCCTCCGGGGCACCGCCGTGGTGGCCCGCTGCGGGGAAGCGGAGCGGGTGGTGATGGACACCGGCGACATCATGCTCCCCGGGGTCCACAACGTGGAGAACTACCTGGCGGCCATCGCCGCCGTGGACGGCCTGGTGCCCGACGCGTACATCCGGAACTTCGCCCGGAGCTTCGGCGGGGTGGAGCACCGGATCGAGCTGGTGCGGACCCTCCGGGGCGTCCGGTGGTACAACGACTCCATCGCCTCCAGCCCCAGCCGCACCATCGCCGGGCTGAACGCCTTCCAGGAGAAGGTGGTCCTCCTTGCCGGTGGCAAGGACAAGGGCGTGCCCTACGACAGCCTGGGCCCCGTGGTGAACGACCATGTGAAGCTGCTGATTCTCTGCGGCGCCACCGCCGGGGTGATCCGCCGGGCAGTGGAGCAGGCCCCCAACTACCGGGGGCTGGAGATCGTGGAGGTCGCCAGCTACCCGGAGGCGGTGGACCTGGCCCGGCGCCGGACCGGAGAGGGGGACGTGGTGCTGCTGTCCCCCGCCAGCACCTCCTTCGACCGCTTTGCCAACTTCATGGAGCGAGGAAAGGTCTTCAAGGACCTGGTAAACGCCCTGGAGTGAGCCAGCAGAGGGGCCGCCGGGCGGACCAAAAACGCTTCCGGCCATGTTGTATCAACTGGTATCAAGGGAAATGCCTTGCGTAGCCTTGCCGCCGGTCTTCCGGCGGGAGTTCCGCGCTGCCGGACGCACCGCCCGCCGGATTCCCTGGGAACCGGGCATACTAGGGCCATGCCCCCGCCGCATAGGATAGCGGGAAGGGGGCGGGGCCATGAGAAACGGTTTTTTCTACTACCGGCGGCAGTGGGACCGCCGTGCGGTGCTGCGGGCGCTGGCGTTTTTGACCGCGGTGCTGGCGCTGTGGGCGGTGTTCTTCGCCACGGCCCAGCTGCGACCCCTGCTGGAGAGCCTGGCCACCACCCGGGTGTCCAACACGGTGAACCGCATTGTCTCCGAGGCGGTGGCGGAGGCCATCGAGGACGGGGCCATTCGGTACGAGAGCCTGATCTCCTTTGAAAAGGACACCGAGGGCCGCGTCACGGCGGTCCACAGCAACATGGCCGCCTTCAACCGGCTGCAATCGTCGATTCTGGACATCATTTTGACCCGGGTGGACCAGGTCTCCGCCCGGGAGCTGTCCATCCCTATCGGCACCCTCAGCGGCACGGCGCTGCTGGCGGGCCGGGGGCCCCGCATCTCCGTGCGGATGGAGTCCGTGGGGTCCTCCTCGGCCCGGTTTGAGAACACCTTCTCCTCCGCGGGAATCAACCAGACCAAGCACCAGATCGTGCTGAACATTGATGTCTACGTCAGCATCCTGCTGCCGGGCTTTGCCACCGCCACCAAGGTCTCCAACACCTTCACCGTGGCGGAGACCATTATCGTGGGCTCCGTGCCGGAGACGTACACCTATTTCTCCACCACGCCGGGCACCTACGAAGAGGATATGAAGGATTACATTCTGAACAGATAACGAACGGGAGGACCCCAATGGATTACCGCAAGAGAATCCAGGAGCTGCGGGACGTGCTGAACGAAAACGGCTACCGCTACTACGTGCTGGATGACCCCACCATGAGCGATTACGAATACGACATGCTGAACCGGGAGCTGGAGGAGCTGGAGGCGGCCCATCCGGAGGAGATCACCCCGGATTCCCCCACCCAGCGCATCGGCGGCAAGACCTTGCAAGGATTTTCGCCTTACACCCATGAGGTGCCGCTGGAGAGCTTGCAGGACGTGTTCAGCCAAGAGGAGACGGTGGAGTTCTGCCAGCGGATGGAGGAGGCCCTGGGAGCGGAGGCGGCGTATTCCGTGGAGCCCAAGGTGGACGGATTGTCCGTGGCGCTGGAATACCGGGACGGCGCCTTCGTCCGGGGCGCCACCCGGGGAGACGGCCGGGTGGGGGAGGACGTGACGGAGAATCTGAAGACCGTCCGCTCCATCCCCATGACCCTGCCGGAGAAGCTGTCCCGGCTGATCGTCCGGGGGGAGGTCTACATGGCCCGGTCCGTGTTCGAGGAGCTGAACGCCCAGCGGGAGGTACAGGGCAAGCCCCTGATGGCAAATCCCCGGAATGCCGCCGCAGGCAGCCTGCGGCAGCTGGACCCCAAAATCTGCGCGGAGCGGCGGCTGGACATCCAGATTTTTAACCTGCAGCTGGCGGAGGGCCGGGATTTTCGCACCCACGCCGAGACGCTGGAGTACCTGGCCGATCAGCGGTTCAAGGTCATCCCCTACAAGACCCTCTCCGGGGCGGAGGCGCTCTGGGAGGAGATTCGCCGGATCAACGACGAGCGGCTGGACTACCCCTTTGACATCGACGGCGCGGTTGTAAAGGTCAACTCCCTGTCAGACCGCACCGCCCTGGGCAGCACCGCCAAGTTCCCCAAGTGGGCGGTGGCCTTCAAGTACCCGCCGGAGAAGAAGCCCTCCCAGGTGCTGGACATCGTGGTACAGGTGGGCCGCACCGGCGTGCTGACCCCCAAGGCGGTGTTGACCCCCGTCCGCCTGGCGGGCACCACCGTCACCAGCGCCACCCTCCACAACCAGGACTTCATCACGGAAAAGGACATCCGGGTGGGGGACACCGTGATTGTGCAGAAGGCTGGGGAGATCATTCCGGAGGTGGTGGAGGTGGTCCGGGACCGGCGGCCGGAGGGCACGGCGCCTTACACCCTGCCGGAGGCCTGCCCGGTGTGCGGCGCCCCGGTGGTCCGGGACGAGGACGGCGCCGCCCTGCGGTGCACCGGGGCGGAGTGCCCCGCCCAGCTGCTGCGCAACCTCACCCACTTCGCCAGCCGGGACGCCATGGACATCGACGGCTGCGGTCCCGCCGTGGTGCAGCAGCTGGTGGAGAATGGCCTGGTCCGCAATGCCGCAGACCTTTACAGCCTCCGGGCTGAGGAGATTTCCAAGCTGGACCGGATGGGGGAGAAGTCGGCGGAGAACCTGATCCGGGCCATCGAGAAGTCCAAGGGCAACGACCTCTCCCGGCTGCTCTACGGCCTGGGTATCCGGCAGGTGGGGGAGAAGGCGGCCAAGGTCCTCTCCAGCCATTTCAAGACCCTGGACGCCCTGGACGCCGCCACGGTGGAGGAGCTGACGGAGATCAACGACGTGGGGGCCGTCACCGCCCAGTGCATTGTGGACTACCTGGCCCAGCCCCAGTCTCGGGACCTGATCGCCCGGCTCCGGGCCGCCGGGGTGAATCTGGAGAGCACCGCCCAGCTGGTGGACGACCGTTTTGCCGGAATGACCTTTGTCCTCACCGGAACCCTGACCCGCTTTGACCGGAAGGCCGCCCAGGCCCTCATCGAGGAGCGGGGGGGCAAGGCTGCCGGGTCCGTCTCCAAGCGCACCACCTACGTGGTGGCGGGGGAGGCCGCCGGCAGCAAGCTGAAAAAGGCCCAGGAGCTGGAAATCCCCATTCTCACGGAGGACGACTTTGCCCGGATGCTGGAATAACGGAAAGCGGACAGCGGTGAAAACCGCTGTCCGTTTTTGATAGCGCTTGCCGCCGCGGGGAAGGGAGCTTCCAGGGGATTGGGACGCGACAAACGCGCCTTTTGCCTGTGAGCGCGGCCATTACACGCCGCTGGCATCGTTCAGTTCAAACAGGTTTCCTTCCGGATCTCTGAAATAGGTACAGCGCATCCCCCACGCCTCAATATGTTGGGGCTCGCCCAAAAACAGGACGCCCGCGTCTTTCAGACGCCGGTAGTCGCCATCCAAATCAAGGGTGGGAACGACTGCAACAACCGTGTCGGGCTGGGTGCTGCCAAGGGGCTGTGTATACCCTTGAAACATGGAAACGGCATCCCCCATAAAAATAGCAAAGCAGGGCGGGGCATCACTGCTTACGGCAAAAGACGTGTAAGGGCCGTTTCGGCCGCCCCAAACTGCCACCAGTCCCAATTTCTCCGTATAAAAATCAAAGCATTCTCCATAGTTCTTCCGCACCAGAATGCGGATCGTTGTTTCATTAAACTTCATGCCGCCCACTGTCCTCTTTTCCTTCGTTTTTCCAAAATGGCAGTTGCCCTTTCAGATTTCCTTGATTGCAGGTCTTATTATACGCTAAAATTTTGCAATCTCACTGTAAAAATCGGACATATTGCGTCGATATTCCTGGGGCGTCATGCCGCAGACAGATTGAAAATCGTGGATAAAGTGGGATATATCGTAAAAAGCTGTTTCATGGGAGGTGTAAGTAATGCTGCACTGCGGATTTTGCATAAGCCGGATTGCCTTGTTGATGCGGACCATGCGGGAGAACGTTTTGGCATTCATGCCCACATGGTTTTCGAACATGCGGTTGAGGTGCCGCTGGCTATAGTAGACGGCGGCAGACAGCTCTTTACAGGAGATGTTTCCCGCGCGTTCAATCATCAATGCCGTGGCCATTTGGAGTTCAGAAGGGGACGAGACAGCCAAATCCGCCAACAATCGCTGGTCCAGAAGGGCAATCAATCCATCCAAAGAGGCGGCACGTTCCAGTGCCTCTAGAATGAATCGGTTCAAACGCGGATTGATCAGCTCGAACGGGATGATCTGGTTGGCCAAGCTCTTTTGGCTGATGCCTGTATATGCAGACAAACCCGCCGGCTGAAACTCGATAATCAAAAGCATTTGGCATTGATTTGCCATACCACCGACCATGCAGGGCTTTGTGATTGGGCCGAATAGATTGCCGCGCACCCCCTTTTCATCCTGAGAGTACACCAGAGTTGCGCTCCCATGTGGGATCACGGTATAGTTGTCCGATATGATCTCTTTGTTGGGAAACGTAACCGTATAATTGGAAATTTGCCTCCGCAGCACCGGATGCGGCAAGATATAGGCAAAATCGCTTTCACGAAGCAAAATACGATAGGCATCCCGGAATGTCCGTAAGTCTTTTTTCGCGATCATCAGGTACTCTCCACATTCGGTCCGCCTTCTCCGCCGGAGGCGCCCTTTTTTGCATCCATCCTATCACACGGGACCCAACCTCACAAGAGGCCCCGCCGAAATCCCATGGCATTTCGCAGAGCCGGCAGCGGCTTCAGGAAAAGGGGATTGACAAAAGCAGGAAAGTCTGGTAGTCTTTCAACGGCGGACACACGGTCCGCCGCATCCGCCGCAGGCGGCTCAATTGAATCATTTCAAAGACTGTGAAGGGAAATCCGGCACGCCGTCCCCGCGAAGAGAGCCGCCGTCTGGTGCAAGCGCGGAGGGGGAGACGTGCCTGCGCCGTCCCGGAGTCGCGCACCCAACGGGGTTTCCAACCCCCAGTAGGCTGCGCTGGTCCCCGCCCATGACCGCGGGAGGGTCCGCCTGGACCCGCAGAGGCCGTCCCCGTGAGGGGAGGGCGAACTAAGGTGGTACCGCGAAAGCAGATCTGCTCTCGTCCTTATGACGCACGCCGTCAGGGACGGGATTTTTTGTCCCCGGAGGCGCTACTTGAAAGGGGAACTGCAACGATGATCCAGACCATCACGGAAGTGAACAAAACCCTCAACGACCTGGTGTGGGGCGTGCCCGCCATGGCCCTCATTCTGGGCGTGGGGCTGTATCTGACCCTGGGCTCCGGCTTCCTCCAGCTGCGCAAGTTCGGCTACGCCATGCGCCAGACCGTGGGCCGCATCTTCTCCCACGGCGAGGCGGGAGAGGGGGCGGTGACGCCCTTCCAGGCGGTGTGCACCGCCCTGGCCGCCACCGTGGGCACCGGCAACATCGCCGGCGTGGCGGGGGCCATCGCCGTGGGAGGCCCCGGCGCCGTGTTCTGGATGTGGATCTCCGCCTTCTTCGGCATGTGCACCAAGTTCTCCGAGGTCACCCTGGCCGTCCACTTCCGGGAGCGGAACCCGGCGGGGGACTGGGTGGGCGGCCCTATGTACTCCATCAAAAACGGCCTGGGCCGCCGGTGGATGCCCCTGGCCTGGATTTTCTCCGCCCTGGGGGTGCTGGCGGTCTTCGGCACCGGCTGCGCCACCCAGGTCAACACCATCGTCACCGCCATCAATTCCGCCCTGTACAACTTCGGCGCCGCCCCCCAGGAGGGCTTCCCCATGGTGAACCTGGCCATCGGCGTGGTGCTGGCCGCCGCCATCGGCGTAGTGCTCCTGGGCGGCGTGAAGCGAATCGGCCGGGTGACGGAGCGCCTGGTGCCCTTCATGGCCCTTTTGTATGTGGTGCTGGCCCTAGGCGTGGTGCTCCTCAACCTGGGCCGGGTGCCCGGCGTCTTCCGCGCCATCGTCCAGGGGGCCTTCACCCCGTCGGCCTTCACCGGCGGCGTCATTGGCTCTATGTTCGTGGCCATGCAGCGGGGCGTCTCCCGGGGCATCTTCTCCAACGAGGCGGGCCTGGGCACCGCCTCCATCGCCCACGCCTCCTCCGATATCGACGACCCCGTGCACCAGGGTCTCTTCGGCATCTTTGAGGTTTTTGCAGACACCTTCGTGATCTGCACCCTCACCGCCCTGGTGATTCTGGCCAGCGGCGTTCCCGTTCCGTACGGAGACGCCGCCGGGGCGGAGCTGACCATCAGCGGCTTCACCGCCTCCTACGGCGGCTGGGTGTCCCTGCTGACGGCGGTAGCCATGTGCTGCTTTGCCTTCTCCACCATCCTGGGCTGGGGGCTGTACGGCACCCGCTGCCTGGAGTTTTTGTGCGGCAGCCGCAGCCAGAAGCCCTTTCTGGCGGTGTACGCCCTGGTGGCCATCCTGGGCGCCACGGCGGACCTGGGGCTGCTGTGGAACATCGCGGACACCTGCAACGGCCTGATGGCCATTCCCAACCTGCTCTCCCTGGCGCTGCTCTCGCCGGTGGTGTTCCGGCTGGTCCGGGGGTACTTTGGGGAAAAAGGGATCTAAAAGGGGAGGGGGCGCTGCCGATGCAGCGCCCCCTTTTTGATGCCCTCACTTGTCGAAGGAGGGGTTCACGAAATAGACGTTTTTCTCGTTCATCTTGTCCTTGGCCAGCCGCAGACCTTCGCCGAAGCGCTGGAAGTGCACCACTTCCCGGGCCCGCAGGAACTTGATGACGTCGTTGACGTCGGGATCGTCACTCAGCCGCAGGATGTTGTCGTAGGTGACCCGGGCCTTCTGCTCGGCCGCCAGGTCCTCGGTGAGATCGGCGATCAGATCGCCCTTCACCGCCATACTGGCGGCGCTCCAGGGGAAGCCGGAGGCGGAGGTGGGATACACGCCTGCAGTACGGTCCACGAAATAGGTGTCGAAGCCCGCGGTTTTGATCTGGTCCTCGGTGAGGTTCCGGGTGAGTTGGTGGACGATGGTCCCCACCATCTCCAGGTGTCCCAGTTCCTCAGTGCCTGTTGTGGAAGCTCCATGCACCCACGAACGTGAAAGTCTTGTGGGACAAGCGGTGCGGGGTTCTAAAAACCCTGATTTTGCGACAGTGCAAATGACGGGATGGCTGTGCGGATTGGATTTGGAGTACCGCGTCCATGGCTGGGACAGGCGGTATCATGTGAATGTGCTGGCGGCGCTCCCGATGGGAGGTGAGGGGCTGTGAACGAGTTTGTACAGTACCTGCCGCCCGGTGTGCTGACGCCCTTTGAACAGCATCCGTTTCAAGTGCGGGAGGATGGGGCGTTCAAGGAACTGACGGAGAGCGTCCGCTCCTACGGCGTATTGTCGCCCCTGCTGGCTCGCCCGAACGGGGAGGGTACGAGTTGGTTAGCGGCCACCGGCGGCGTCTGGCGGCGCTGAAACTGGGATTGGAGACCGTTCCCGTGCTGGTGCGGGAAATGACGGATGATGAGGCGGTGGTGCTGATGGTGGACAGCAATTTGCAGCGGGAGAATCTACTGCCCAGCGAGAAAGCATTTGCGTATAAGATGAAGCTGAAGGCGCTGAAGCATCAGGGGAGGGCGACTTCTACCCAACTCTGGCAGAAGCTATCTGTCGAATTGGTTGGTGAGCAAGCAAATGAAAGCAGGTCACAAATTCAACATTATATTCGCCTCACCAACCTCGTCAAACCCCTGCTACAGATGGTGGACGATGGCCGTATCGCTTTCTCTCCGGCTGTAGAGTTATCTTACTTGATACATGCGGAACAGGCAGAGCTTTAGAGCCTTATTCAACAAGAGGATGCCACACCGTCCCTGTCGCAGGCCATCCGCATGAAGCAGCTTTCCCGGATGGTCAAGCTAACACCGGAGGTGCAGTTTGCCATCCTGACTGAGGAGAAGCCAAACCAGAAAACACAGGTGCGGTTGCAGACGGAGCGCCTGCAAAAGTATTTCCCGAGGAATTACTCCCCGCAACAGATGGAGCAGGCGATCTTAAAGCTGTTGGAGGAGCGCTACCGCAAAAAGCAACGGGAGCAGGGACGGTAATTTCGTATACTGGTGCTATACAGTCACCACCCTTACAATAGAGCAAAAGGAGGGAAGGGCTATGAATTATCAATTCATCCGCGAATTATACTACGGCAACCTCACGCCCAATGACCAAAATGTGCCTCATGATTCTGACATTGGTAAGGCTTGCAAAGCTTTCTGTAAAGCTGAGGCAGCTCTATTTGCGGCATTGCAGAATGAGTCGGAAAAGGACACACTGGAAATGCTTCTGCGTACCCATGGAGAAATTGTCAGAATCTCGAAACGGGATGGATTTTGCAGTGGCTTTCGCTTGGGCGCACTGGCAATTTTGGATATCCTGTGTGGATCAGAATAAAGGAGAACGCATCATGGAATCTTCTTACGAGCAAAACGGTATTTGCTACATTCTAATCGGCGATTATTAGTACCCAGATTTGCTGCCGGACCCGGATGAGGAGACCGAGGCGATCAATCGATTGGTCAGGCAGATGGCGGAGCGTTTGGGTGTCAACGAGGAGCTGAAAGCGCGATATCCGATACAATGGGCGCTTTGTCTTTTATCGAATTCCCAAAGGCCTAATCACAGATAAACATTTTGAACACTTAAAGTGTGAGGCGAAATTACTTAACGGTTTAATGCTGGACAGGATGGAACTTTCCCTTCAAAACAATTGGCTGGATGGGCAGAATCGGGTCTTCATTTACTATACCATTGAGAGCATTATGGAGGATTTGCACTGTGGGCACGGCTCTCGGAGTTGGAAGCTTATGGTTTGCTCCAGCGCGAGCGATAGGGGCAAGGGAGGCCGGATCCAGAGGCGATGAAGGGGCTAGGGCGTGCTGCGTATTTGCGAATGCTTCTGTTGGAATCGTGGCATCGCGAGGCGCTGGATGAGTCCAAAAGGCTGAAATGGAATTGATTTTTGCTTCGGCCCGGTGGAGAATATTCGGCACGGCCGAATGTTCTTGCAAGCATAGCATTTTGTCACTAAAACGCGCTTTTTAGGGAGTTCCCTAAGACCCCAAACACGAAAGTACCGAGGGCTATGAAGTCAGGGAAGCCCCGACAAAGGAGTGGGTGGAGCTGATCCACCTGCTCTCAGGCATGGCGAATAATCTGAACCAAATTGCGAGGATGTCATATATAAAAGGCGAGGTTCATGACTGGGAGGCGATTAGGGAGATAAGCCATTTTATTTTAGAATTGTTCAAAAGCGTAAAGACAGATAGTTTTGTACAGATTAAAACGGCTACATCATGGAACGATAACATAAAAGTGTAGAAGTCTGAGGACTTTTGGTAGTTCTAATGTAAATCAACAATTCTTGACTTTTACAGACTTAGGAGAGTGTCCCGACAAGTATGTAAATGGAATAATGCTTCAATTTATTGACAATGCTAAATATACTTTTACCTGTATGCTGGATAAGGCAATGCGGAGTGCGACCTGAGCGGCACGCGGGGTTTTGTGGGGCGGCGGATTTTTTAGGAATCCGCCGATCTTTTTTTGCCGCTCCGGAAAATAAAGGCGATAAACTCCAGGGGTGCAGGGGTAGAGCCCCTGGAAATCGACGTTGTTTTTTCCGGATTATTTCCCAAGCGACCTTACCCTGCAAGACTCAGCCGCTCATCAAAAAACGTCATTAGTTGCCCTATTATCATGCCCTAATCCCGAATGGGTATGCTTCATTTTTGGAGATTTCCTGAATGGACAAAAACACCGATTTCCGCACCGCATCATCAGTGGGATAGATGGTTTTGGTCTTGGTATATTTGCGCAGCATTCGGTGGAAGCTCTCTACTGCATTGGTGGTGTAAATCAGCGTCTGAACCTCCTGTGGGTACTTAAAATAGGTGGACAGCTCCGTCCAGTTAGCATTCCAGGACTTGAGAATTTGGGGATATTTCTTACCCAAGGTCTCCCAAAATTCCTCCAAGGTCAGGGCGCCATAGACCAACTTCAGGTCAGCCATGACCTCCTTAATATCCTTATAGGGCACATATTTGGTGAATAATGCAAAGCTGTTGCTCTGTTTTGGGGAAAACTGTCTCGATTGTCGTAGAAAAACCTCTTAAATTATCTAAATTGTCACGGCAGGCAATCAAAATATCCTGTACACCACGGTTGCGCAGTTCGTTGCAGACCGTCGTCCAGAAGCTGACACTTTCATTTTCCGACATCCACAGCCCCAGAATTTCTTTCCGTCCATCCATGTTAATGCCCAAAACCGAGTACAGGCACTTGTTCGTGACCCGTGCATCTTTACGCACCTTGAACACAATGCCGTCTAGAAACACGATAGGGTGCACCACATCCAGAGGGCGGCTCTGCCACTCCGCTACCGCGGGGAGAATCTTATCAGTAATTCGGCTGATGAGACTGGCCTAGGCCTCTGCACCGTAGATGTCCCGCAGATGATCTTCAATATCCCGGTTACTCATGCCCTTGGCGTACATGGTCAAGATCCTGTGCTCCAGATCGTCGCTGCGCGTCTGACGCTTCTCCAGAACCTGTGGCTCAAAGCTGCCGTTGCGATCTCGAGGAACGCAGATTTCCGTCTCACCCAGCTCCGCTTTTACCGTCTTTTTTCCGTATCCATTGAGACTGTTTCCAGCATTTGCTCCCTACTGGCGGGTCAGACGGATTAGAGACTTCGTACTATTCGTCATTAAATACGATGTATTTAACTTCTCCTGACATCACATAGGAAAACGTAGTTTTTCCATTGTTGATGCTGAAATTGTAAGCAGCCCCACCCTCACAATCACCCGGAGAATTACCTTCTTCAAAAGTGTTATGCTCCAGAGAAAGGCCCATGACCCACGACTTAAAATCTCCAATTTTGTCTTGCTCAAGTTTCCACTCTGTTACTTCAGCTGCGTACGCATAACTAATATCAACCTGCTCAATACCATCTGTTCGCTAACAATGGAAGTATCATCCTGCAATAATAAAGATGAACATTATGGATAGGAATAATACAATCCATCGGCTATTTTTCATTTTATGTGCCATCCTAGTAATTTTTAGATGCATATTAATAATAGACGAAAAAGCCCAGTAAAGTTTCATATACTTCCCAAATATTATATATTTTTATTCTATCATCCAAAACAGTTGTTTTCAATAATTATAAAGCAACATATTTATTTCACTTTATTGCAATACCAAATTAAAAGAGGATGCTCAAAAATTTAGTCCAAAGCATCCTTTTTCTATTTGGGCTTATTGGGTCTGGCTTTTGGTGAAATCGGCAAAGTTTTTTCTATCAACACTTATCTAATCTAAAAAAGAGACTCTCAGACTTAGTTCTTGATGAAAATGCAAACAGGTGCTATAATAAATAAAAATTCAACTTTCTAAATCTTGCAAGGAAGTTATAGCCATTCTTCTTAGCGTTAATAGTTTCAATTTACAGGTTGGAAAAATGGCTGGATGCCTGTCTTCAGTTGAATAGGCCGTTCAGCAGCGCCTGGATATCCTCCGTGCTACTGCATTCTTCCGATGGTAAGCTTACCAATTCCTTTGCTCGTTCTGTGTTCATCTTCTAAATCTCCTTTTACTTGTCGTGGAGATTATTCCCAGTTTACACAGTTTCGTAGACAGTCTCAGACTTAGTTCTTGATGAAAATGCAAACAGGTGCTATAATAAATAAAATTTCAACTTTTTAAATCTTGCAAGGAGGTTATAGCCATTCTTCTTAGCGTTATAGTTTCAATTTACAGGGTAGAAAAATGGCTGGATGCCTGTCTTCAGTCTCTGCTCAACTGCAATTTACAGGATTGCGAAATTTTGCTTTCTTTAAAAAACAGCCAGGATCCTTGTTATCCGATTTGTTTTGGCTATCAAACGCAGTATGACTGCGTCAGCCTTCTGTTTCAAAACGGAACCGGCTTGTCCAACGCCAGAAACTGCGGACTGCAGCAGGCAAAGGGCGACTATCTGCTTTTCGTGGACGGTGACGATTTTGTGGACAGTGGGCAGTTCTCTGTGCTTTTGGAACAGCTGCGGGATGGGACGCTGGATGGAGACGTCGTTGTAACGGATTTTTTCCGCTTTGTGTGTTCGTCCAGTACCGCAGAGCCTGTCTTTCAAATTGGGGAGCAGACAAAGCCGCAAAGGGGAATGGAGTTTTTCCCCACGATGCTGCGTCGCAGGCAGGCATTTTGGAATGTATGGCGCTGCCTGTACAAAAGGACTTTTCTTGAGGAACACCAGCTGTACTTTAAAGAGAATCTTCTCTGCGAAGACATCGAATTCACAACGCGGGTGCTCTTGAGCAATCCTGCTGTCATGTTTATCCATTGTCCCTATTATTACTATCGGATCGGGCGTGAAAATTCTCTGATGGCTCGCCCGTCCTTTGCCAGATTGCAGAACACCATCTGGGCATTGGAGCAGAGCATTGCGCGAATGCGGCAATCGGAATTTCCCTATGCCAACGCGGTAATTGCCCAATACCAGTATGAGTATCTCCTGAATACTGCGATGATTTTTGAAGTGGAGCGTGACGCTCGACCGCGGGCAGCCGCTCTTTTTTCCCAATATCGCCTTGTCATGGCAGACAGTCAGGATCCTCTGATCAATGGGATGCGAAAGGCGATTTCGATACTGGGAATCCATTGCATCGGCATGGCATTGCACACGGTAAAACAAGGGCGGAGAAAGCTTCGATAACAAGGAGAAAGAGACATGATTATCACAAGAACCCCTTTTCGCATCAGCTTTGCAGGTGGTGGTAGCGACCTCCCCGCGTTTTATCAGCGGCACGAGGGATGCGTCCTATCCACCTCCATCAATCAATATATGCACATCGTTATCCACCCCACCTTTCACCGCAATGAAACAGTGGTGAAATACAACAAGACAGAAATCGTCACGGATGTCCGTCAGATTCACCACCCCATTGCCCGCCAGCTGCTCCTTGACCATGGAATCAGTGGAGTGGAAATTGTCAGCACGGCGGATATCCCCTCGGGGACGGGGCTTTCCACGTCCAGCGCCTACACCGTGGGGCTGATCCATGCCCTCTATGCGTTCCAAGGGAAGTTTTGCGCTCAAGAGCGGATAGCCAAGGAGGCTTGCGAACTGGAAATTGATAAGTTGGGTGAGCCGATCGGCAAGCAGGATCAATATGGAACAGCGGTCGGCGGCTTAAAATTCATTCGCTTTAAGCCAGACGGAAGCGTTGAGGTGGAGCCTTTGACCATCTCTACAGAGGTCTCTCACCAGCTGGATGAGAGTCTGTTGCTGTTTTATACGGGGCTGACCCATTCTGCCGGCGAGATCCTGAAAGAACAGAATGCAAATACCGTGAGCGATGATGCAAAATTTCTAAATTTAGTCAGAATGACAGAGCTTGCTTACGAGATGCGTCAATCGCTGGCAACAGCGGATCTGGACGGGTTTGGACAAATCCTGAATGAGAACTGGCTTTTGAAACGTCAGCTGGCCAGTGGTATTTCCAATCCCACTGTGGAGCACTATTATCAGCTGGCCATGGACAGCGGCGCCTTGGGTGGAAAGCTATTGGGTGCAGGCGGCGGCGGCTTTTTGCTGTTTTACTGCCCTAAGCAAAAACAGGCGCGGCTTCGTAGTGTACTTAGCGATTTGGTCGAGCTGCCGTTCCATATGGAGGGCAGCGGCACCAAGGTGATTTATGTAGGCGAAAAAAACTGGGATTGAGAGGATAGGACATGAACGTGTTGGTAGCCGGCGGAGCCGGATTTATTGGCAGTAATTTGGTGGACGCCCTGTTGGCCGAGGGGCATGATGTGGCGTGCATTGATAACTATTTCATTGGTACCAAAGATAATATCGCGCACCTAAAGGGAAATTCCCACTTTCATATGTACGAGGAGGATTTGACGAATTTCTCTGCCATAGACGAAATTTTTGCCAAGGAAAAGATTGATTTTGTCTTCCATATGGCAGCCAACTCGGACATTCAGGCCAGCGCCAAAAGTCCCAAAGTGGAATACGACAACACCTATACTACTACTTTCAATGTGCTGGAGTGTATGCGGCTACATGGCGTGAAGCAGCTCTTTTTCTGTTCTACCAGCGCTGTTTACGGG
The DNA here is from genome assembly GCF_900544955.1 of uncultured Oscillibacter sp. Lineage (GTDB taxonomy): Bacteria > Bacillota > Clostridia > Oscillospirales > Oscillospiraceae > Oscillibacter. Next base: position 121,470 of record NZ_UQXD01000001.1, on the reverse strand, counting down.
GATGCGCTGGGAGCAGAGGTGGATGAGAATTATTCTCCCATGCGTCCTATCTCCTATTACGGCGGTTGCAAGCTGGGCTGTGAGGGGCTGATCAGTGCCTTTACTTACATGAACAATTTCCATACGCTGATGTTCCGTTTCCCCAATGTCATCGGCCAGCGATTGACCCATGGCGTCATTTATGATTTTGTCAGGAAGTTAAAAAACAACCCCCACGAATTAGAAATTCTGGGGGATGGAACCCAGAGCAAGCCCTACCTTCATGTCAATGACCTGGTTTCCTGCATTATGCGATTCAAGGATGCGCTGCCCGAGGGAATTACCCTGTTCAACGTGGGGGATGAAACTGCCAGCAGCGTCACGCGGATTGCGGAAATTGTGGTGGAGAAAATGGGTCTGAAGCAGGTTAAATTCTGTTATACCGGTGGCCGTGGCGGCTGGAAGGGCGATGTCCCTGTGTTCCACTACAATTTGGACAAAATTCATGCAACAGGCTGGAAAGCAAGCATGACCAGCGATGAAGCTGTGGCAAAAACGGTCGAGGCGGTGCTGTAATGCAGGCCGTGATTATGGCAGGGGGCAAGGGAACCAGACTTCTTGCCCTCACAAAGGATGAAATTCCAAAGCCGATGGCTCCCGTCAACGGGAAGCCGATCTTGCATTGGCAAATTGAGCAACTGAAAGAGCATGGCATGGATTCCATCATTCTTGTGGTGGGGCACCTTGGTCATAAAATTAAGGAATATTTTCAAGATGGCGCCGCCTTTGGCGTGAAGATTTCCTATGTAGAGGAGCAGGAGCCTTTGGGCACGGCGGGGGCACTGTCTCTGTTGCCCCCCTTACTGACGGGCGAAGACTTCTTCTTGATTTTCGGCGACGTCCTGTTTCAGATGGATTTACAGCGAATGAAAGCCTTCCATCAAGAGCATCAGTCCATTGCCACATTGGCTGTGCACCCAAACGGACATCCCTATGATTCCGATCTGGTGGTCTGTGAACGAGATGGCCGCATTACAGCTTTTGACTCCAAGCACAATGTGCGAAACGATTGGTACCGCAACTGTGTCAATGCCGGGCTGTATCTCCTGAATCGGAGCCTGTGCGAAAGCATTCCACCTCACCAGAAAACGGACTTGGAAAAAGAGGTGTTGTCGCCCCTGATTGCACAGGGCGGTGCAGTCTATGGCTATCCGACCTCGGAGTATATCAAGGATGTTGGGACGCCGGAGCGAATTGCACGAGCAGAGGAGGAACTGAGCTGCGGTTTTGCCGCACAGCGCTGCTTGACAAAACCGCAAAAGGCCATTTTCCTCGATCGGGACGGGACGGTCAATCGAAAGAACGGACTTGTCTATCAGCCGGAGCAGTTTGAACTGGAAGACGGGGCGGTTGATGCCATCCGCGCCATCAATCAATCGGGTTATCTTGCAATTTTAATTACCAACCAGCCGGTTGTGGCCCGGGGACTTTGCAGTGTGGAGGACGTGGAAAAGATCCATCAAAAGCTGGAAACGCTGCTGGGGCAGGAAGGGGTTTATCTGGACGGCATTTTCTTCTGCCCGCATCATCCAGACAAGGGCTATCCCGAGGAAAATCCCGCCTATAAAATTTCATGCCACTGCCGAAAGCCTGATATTGGCATGATTGAACAGGCAAAAGCGCAATTCCACATTGACCTTTCCCAATCCTGGATGGTGGGCGACTCCACGGTGGATCTTCAGACCGGGAAAAATGCCGGCGTGCATACGGCACTGGTTTTGACCGGAGACGCAGGCAATGACGGAAAATACGAACGAAGTTCTACACTTTGCGCTTCGAATCTGAAAGAGGCTGTGGAGGCCATTCTTGCAAAAACAGAAAGAGGGGAAACGAGTGAATTATCAGTCTGAAATCCAACAGTATTTGGAATTAGAAGCAGAAACGCTGCGCAAGCTGGATGTCAATGCCATTAACGAGGCTTTAAATCTGTTGCATACCACCATGGAACAGGGGAACACCGTCTATTGCTTTGGAAACGGCGGAAGCTCTGCAACTGCCTCCCATTTTCAAAATGACTTCAACAAAGGCGTCTCCGAACATACGGAAAAAAAGTTCAACTTTTGCTGCTTGAACGATAATATTGCTACCCTGATGGCCGTGGCCAACGATATCGGCTTTGAAGAGGTCTTTCGTTTCCAGCTGCAAGGGCATCTCAAGCCCGGCGATGTAATTTTGGCAATTTCCGGAAGCGGCAACTCGGCCAATGTTCTGCGGGCGGTGGAGTATGCCAAGGCGCAGGGCAACCAAATCATTGGGTTGACCGGTTTTGGCGGCGGCAAACTGAGGGAGCTGTCGGATGTATCCCTCCATGTTCCTATCCAAAGCATGCAGATAACCGAGGATGTGCATATGGTTTTTGATCATTTGATGATGAGCATTTTCTACAAAAGTCTCTGCGGAATTGACCACCTAAAGAGATAAGAAAAGATGGGAGAAAGTATACAAGGGACACCACGGACTTCCCGAATTGAATACATTGATATTGCGCGGGGATTGGCAATTCTACTGGTCGTTATTGGTCATAATTTAGAAAATAGCATGTTAGGCTTTAAGGTAATATATAGTTTTCACGTGCCTGCTTTTTTTTTCTTGTCCGGCATTGTATTCAGACCTGAAAAATACAAATCGGGCATCGAAATTATTAAGGATAAAGCTAAACGCCTTCTTCATCCGTATTTCTTGTTTGGATTTATAACGATGATGGTCTATTGTACATTTAGAGAAAGTAGCATCAATGCATTAAAATGTCTGCTTTTTGCAAATCGATACCAGATGATGGAGGTCCCATTTAATGTTCCAATGTGGTTTATCCCATGTTTATTTTTAGTATTGATAGAATTTTATTGGATTCAAAAATATATTCCACAAAAATTGAGTTTCGTAATATTTTTAGGTTGTTCTCTTCTGGGCTATCGTACAATCACGCAGCCGATCTTGCCATGGACATTGGATTCATCCTTATATTATCTGCTGTTTTTTTCACTTGGTCACTTTTCAAAAAAATATATTGACCTATGCAAACATAAATATTGCATTTTACTTTCATTCATAGTTTTTCTGTCGCAGTTCATTTTATATACAAATGTGCAAATTCCTTATTTGCTAAAATATTTAATAGAGACTGTCTGTGCAATGAGTGGAACAGTTTTATTAGTTGCCTTTTCACAGTATATCTTGTTCTCTAAAATATTTGCTGCAATTTTAAAAAGGCCATTAGAGTATTTAGGTAACAATTCCTTGTTAATTCTAATACTGCATACTCCTATAAGAGACTGGATTGTTGGAATTCTTATTTGGGGAATTAGCGGGCAGTTTTATTGTGGGTACGGAATCAGGAGCATCAATGTGATCCTGAGTCTTTTAATCTGCATTCCATTTATAGAAGCAATAAACAAGTTCTTTCCCAGTATGTTGGGAAAACAGCAAGTTGAGCAAAGAATGGATAAGGAGATCAAATGAAAGGGATTATTTTAGCAGGGGGAGCGGGAACGCGGCTCTATCCGTTGACGATGGTAACCAGCAAGCAGCTGTTGCCGGTATATGATAAACCTATGATTTATTATCCGCTATCCACGCTGATGATGGCAGGCATTCAGGATATCCTGATCATCTCCACACCTCAGGATTTGCCTAATTTCCAGCGTTTACTGGGGGAGGGGGACCAGTACGGCATTCATCTGAGCTATCAGGTGCAGCCCTCGCCCGACGGACTGGCGCAGGCATTTGTTTTGGGCGAGGAGTTTATCGGCGATGATTGCGCCGCAATGATTTTAGGGGACAATATCTTTTATGGCAACGGACTAGGCAAAGCGCTGAACTCTGCCAAGGAACGTGCCGAGGCCGGGCGTGCCACTATTTTCGGCTATTACGTCAATGACCCACAGCGCTTTGGTATTGTAGAATTTGACAAAAACGGAAAGGTTCTCTCTGTGGAGGAGAAACCTGAACACCCGAAAAGCAATTACTGCATTACCGGTCTCTATTTCTACCCAAGGGGCATTAGCGCCGTGGCAAAGCAAGTCAAACCCTCCGCCCGCGGAGAACTGGAAATTACATCTGTAAATGATTTGTACTTAAAGCAGGAATTGTTGGATGTAACGCTTCTGGGAAGAGGCTATGCGTGGCTGGATACCGGCACCATGGACTCTCTGGTAGAGGCTTCTGACTTTGTCCGCACCATTGAGACAAGACAGAGCAGCCAAATTTCCGCGCTGGAGGAAATCGCATACACCAAAGGCTGGATCGACCGAGATACCCTGTTGCTTTCTGCACAGCGATATGGAAAGTCCCCTTACGGACAGCATCTGAAAAATGTAGCAGAAGGGAAGATCATTTACTGATATGACAGTTGGAAACTTTACATTTACCCAAACAGAGATTCAAGATCTCTGGATGATTGAGCCGAAATGTTTCGGCGATTCCCGGGGTTATTTTATGGAGACTTATCAGCAGGAGGCCTTTGAAAAAGCGGGCTTGCAGTACCAGTTCGTGCAGGACAATCAGTCCAGTTCTCGCAAGGGCGTTTTGCGGGGACTGCATTTTCAAAAAACATATCCGCAGGCAAAGCTGGTTCGCGTTCTCAGCGGAGAGGTTTTTGATGTGGCTGTGGACCTGCGAAAGGGCAGTAGCACCTATGGAAAATGGGTCGGTGCACTTCTCTCGGGAGAAAATAAAAAACAGCTGATGATTCCCCGTGGGTTTGCCCACGGATTTTTGGTAGTCAGCGACTATGCGGAATTTGCCTATAAATGTGATGCGTTCTATCATCCCGAGGATGAGAGCGGGATCTTCTATCGCGATGAAGAGATTGGAGTTTGCTGGCCTGAGGTAGGTGCGCTGATCTTGAGTGAAAAAGATCAGCGGAATCCCACCTTCAGCCAGGCAAAGATTTCATTTTAAGGAGAAAAGCAATGACAGTATTGGTAACAGGCGGCGCCGGCTTTATTGGCTCTAACTTCATTTTTTATATGCAGGCCGCGCACCCGGAGGACAGAGTGGTCTGCGTGGACAAACTCACCTACGCCGGAAACTTAAGCACTCTGGTGCCTGTCATGAAGCAAGACAATTTCCGCTTTGTGAAGATGGATATTTGCGATGAAGCCGGGATTGACGCGCTTTTTGCAGAGGAATCTCCTGATGTGGTCATCAATTTTGCCGCGGAAAGTCATGTGGATCGCTCCATTGAAGCGCCCACCGTCTTTCTGCAGACCAATATTATGGGCACTGCGAACCTGCTCAATGCCAGCCGCAAGCACCACGTTCAACGCTTTCATCAGGTTTCCACCGATGAAGTTTACGGGGATTTGCCCTTAGACCGTCCGGATTTGCTGTTTACAGAGGAAACCCCTATCCACACCAGCAGTCCGTACAGCAGTTCTAAGGCGTCTGCAGATTTACTGGTGCTTGCCTATCACCGCACCTACGGAATGCCTGTCAGCATTTCCCGCTGTTCCAATAACTATGGGCCCTATCATTTCCCCGAAAAACTGATCCCGCTGATGATTGCCAACGCGCTCAACGATAAGCCGCTTCCCGTATATGGAAACGGCCTGAATGTGCGGGACTGGCTCTATGTGGAGGATCATTGCCGCGCAATTGACCTAATCGTCCGCAAGGGCAGAGAGGGCGAAGTGTATAATGTGGGTGGGCACAATGAAATGAGTAACATTGAAATTGTCCGCCTGATCTGCCATGCCTTGGACAAACCGGAAAGCCTCATCACCTATGTGGGCGACCGCAAGGGACATGATCTGCGCTATGCCATTGACGCTTCCAAGCTCGAGAAAGAGCTGGGCTGGAAGCCGGAGACCATGTTCACACAGGGGATTGAAAAGACCATCCAATGGTATTTGACTCATCGGGAGTGGTGGGAAACCATTTTGTCCGGCGAATATCAGAATTATTACGAAAGAATGTACTCCAACCGCTGAGGAAGGAGGCGGAGAAGACCATGGGGAAAGCAAGACAGGTGGCAAAGAATAGTTATCTTCAGCTTAGAAAATATGCTCCCGGATTGATGGACGGACTATGCGCCGTTTGGAAGAAGATCGAAGGCCCCCGAGAGAGTCTGGGGGATATGGAGGATTTTGTTCGTCAAGTTAGAGCAAATCATGCCGCCATTCAAGTGGCAGAAAGTTATGCTTCTGTGATGAATCGAAAACCGAGCAGGGAAGCCGACCTTTGCCATTTAGACATTGCGTTTCTGGTTCCCGAGCCAATTCGGGGCAGCGGCGGACATCGGAACATCTACCGTGCAGTCAGCCAGCTTCGTGCCTTTGGTCATCACCTCACCGTTTATTATATGCAGACGCAGCGGCCTGCTGCAAAGGTGAAACAGCAGGTGAGTGCGTGGTTTTACGACATGGGTGACATCCCCTTCCTCTGCTACGAGGGAGAGCTGGGTTATCACGATGTGGTCGTGGCCACTTGGTGGGAAACCGTATACCTCATTGAGGAAAACCGGGAAAAGGTGCGGTATCCCTTCTATTTCACTCAGGACTTTGAAGCGTATTTCTACCCCATGTCCACCGACTATATTTTGGCGGAAAACACCTACCGAATGGGCTATCCCTGCATTTGCTCCGGTCCGTGGATGTCCACCCTCATTCGGGAGAAATACCACGGCAACGCCGCGCATTTTCAATTTCCTGTGGATCGTTCCATTTACCACACCAAGGTGCCACGCACGAAGAAAAACTCCAATGTGGTTTTTTTCGCAAAGCCGGATATGCCCAGACGGTGCTACGCGCTGGGCATTCAGGCGCTTAAGGAATTTCATACTCTTAGACCCGAGGTCGAAATCATTCTCTTTGGTTCCGAACGGATAGAGGGGAAGAACCTGCCTTTTCCTGCTACGGTGAAAAAACTGCTCCCTACCTTAGATGATTTGGCGGATTTATACCGAAATGCAGATCTGGGTATGGTTTTTTCCACCACCAACCCCAGTTTGGTGCCTTATGAGATGCTCTCCTGCGACTGTCCGGTGGTTGATTTAGATTTGGAGTTTGCCGAAGCAAAGTATGGCAATTCCAGAGAAAATGTATTTCTGCTCTCGCCCATTCCCGAGCAGATGGGAAAGCAAATGGCAGCGCTTTTTGACACGCCGCAAGAATTAAGGGACTGCGCTGCCCGGGGCAAAGCGTGGGTTGCAGATGAATTCCCCAGCGAAGAGGAGATGGCACGCCGAGTCGAGGAACTAATCCTCAGAAATATAAAGGGGCAGGCAAAACAATGAAGGCACAGGAGGCACTGAAGGCGCTTCTGCGAGGAGTAGATGTCTGCCTGCAGACCGTTCTCCCCGCGAAGTGGTTCAGCACTCTGTTTCCCTGCGGCGGAGTGTACAATACGGTAAAGAAAAAATTTGTCCGCAGGCAAAGCCGCATTCTGATTCGCAGCCCGCTGTATGATTGCCCCCAACAGGCGCCCCGGTATCAGGTGGCGTATTTTAACGGCTGCCCCGATGGCGGTCGGTCAGAACGCTATCGCGTGTATGACCAGGTGGATTTTCTCACAAGGCAGGGCATTTTGGCAGATATTTATTCCTATGGAACCTTGAAAGAATTGCTGGCTGCCCCGTTTTACGATTTGCTGGTGGTCTTTCGCGCCAATAATGGGGTGGAGCCACAAATGAAGGCGCTGCTGGCTTCTTATAAAGAAAGAGCGATTCCCATTATCTATGATGTAGACGATAATTTGCTGGAACGATGCACCGATGAAGAACGGAAAATGGTTGCTACAACCATACAATGGTGTGATGCAATGACGGTTTCCACGTCCTATTTGGCAGAAATGTACCGCAAGGCGTTTGGAAAAAAATGCGATGTCATTCCCATCACCATTAGTAACGTGCAATATGAGGCCGCGCAAAGTCTGAGGGAAAAAAGGAAACTGCCCCGCCACAGGGAGACGGTTTGTATTTCCTATCTCAGCGGAAGTAATTCCCACGACGCGGATTTTCGTGAGGTCTCTCCCGCTCTGGAGCGGATCCTCTCGCGGCATCCCGAAGTACGCTTGATTGTGGTGGGGCCGTTGACGCTGCCCAGAGAATTAGAGCCGTATTCCAAGCAAATTGTTCGCAAAGACTATATGCCGCCGCTGGACTTATTGGCGCTTACTGCTGAAATGGACATCAATTTAGCTCCCTTGACACTGGATTCCTTTAATCAGGGAAAAGGGGAGACAAAAATCACCGAAGCGGCGCTGGTGGAAGTGGTCACCGTTGCCTCTCCCATTCAGTCCTATCGGGAATTGATTCACCATGGGGTCAACGGGTTTATCGCCTCTACAAGCCAAGAGTGGGGAGAAATTTTGGAACAGCTTGTAGTTGACGGTGCTTTGCGCCAAAAAACAGGGCAAAAAGCCTACGAGGATTTTGTCCCAAGCCATTATCTGGAGACAGTGGGACAAAGGTTAATTGTGCTGCATCAGAAACTGCAGAGGAACGAATTACGGGAGGAGCGCTGAAACATGCGAATCGTCGTAACCGGAGCAAATGGATATGTAGGCCCTTGGGTGACCAAGGCGCTGTTAGCGCAGGGGCATGCCGTCATTGGGATTGGCAGACATACGCCGCCCGTCCTTCCAAACGGATTAGAATGGAAAACCATAGATCTTCTGCACAGCACTCCGGAAGAATTGGCCTCACTGGGAACGCCGGATGCCGTCATTCATCTTGCCTGGCAGGACGGCTTTCGCCACAACGAGTCCTCGCATCTGGACAATCTGCCTGTGCATTACCATCTCCTTGAGGAGTTTGCCAAAATGGGTTGTTCCAACATCACCGCCATGGGAACCATGCATGAGATTGGCTATTATGAGGGGTGTGTGGACGAGAACACCCCTTGCCATCCCCATTCTTTGTACGGCGTAGCCAAGAATGCGCTGCGCGAGGCGTTTTTTCTTCTGGAACACCAATATTACTTTCAGGCGAAGTGGTTGCGTGCCTATTATATTTTAGGGGATGACGAGAAAAATCAATCCATTTTCACAAAGATTATGCAGTGGGAAAAAGAGGGCAAAGCCACATTTCCCTTTACCTCCGGAACCAACCAATATGATTTTATCTCTGTGGAGCAGCTGGGAAAGCAAATTGCGCAGGCCGCGCTGCAGAATGAAGTTACCGGTATCATCAATGTATGCAGCGGAAAGCCTGTGGCATTGAAAGATCAGGTCGCCGCATTTTTGGAAGAGCATCACTATTCCATTCGTCCGGAATATGGGAAATTCCCGGATCGCGCCTATGATTCTCCGGTCATTTGGGGAGACGCCACCAAAATCCATAAAATTATGATGATGTAAAGGACAGAGATAGACGATGAAACGGCTGGCAATTTATTTTTTCTATGACGGCGAGGGGATTGTGGACGACTACGTTCCCTATTTTCTAAGAGGGCTGCAAGAAGTGCAGATCGAGACTCTTTTTGTGGTGAACGGCAAACTGACTGAGGCGGGGCGAGAGAAAGTAACCCCCTATGTAACAGAGATTCTGATTCGTGAAAATATTGGTTTTGACGTATGGGCGTATAAAGAGGGCATGGAGCATCTGGGATACGATGCCATTCGCACCTATGATGAGATTGTTTTGCTCAATCATACCAATTTTGGCCCGATATTTCCCCTGTCCGAACTGTTCGGGGAGATGGAACAACGGAATCTGGACTTCTGGGGAATTACCAAATCATTAGGAAACGGGCAGGACATCCCACCTCACATTCAATCCCATTTTATCGCGGTCAGAGGAAAGATGCTACAAAGCAAGGAATTTGAGGTATACTGGAACAACTGCCCTCAAATCCGCACCTTTGAAGACGCCTTGTATCAGCACGAGTTCGTTTTTACCAAGCACTTTGAAAAATTGGGTTACCGCTGGGACGTCTATACGGATATTAGGGAATTTGAAGGTAATATTGCCAACCCGCTTTTGGTCTATCCCCTTTATTGCGTAAAAAACAAACGCTGCCCCATTATAAAGCGGAAAAGTTTCTTTTTGGAGGATAATTGGCTGTACCAGTCCTACCTGTACGGGAAAATGCCGCAGCTGATGGAGTACCTGCAGCAGGAAACCAACTATGACGTGGGGCTGATCTGGCAGAATATGCTTCGCACGCAGAGTATGCGCACACTGATGAAAACCCTGAGCTTGTATGCTGTCAATGCAGGCGCCCCAGCTTCCCATCATCAGAAGGTCGCCTTGGTAGTGGATGTGGTGGAGACCGATAATCTGAGCGCACTGCGTCCCTATCTGATGCTGCCTCAGGTTGCGCTCTTTTTCCGCTGCGGACAGGAGCGAGACAGGAAAGAGGTCCTGCGTGTATTTGGGTCAGAGAATCCCACCTTACTCTCCAAGCAAACGTCCCTCCCTGCCATTTGGCAGCAGCACGAGGCGCTGACCGATTACGATATAGTGGGCTATGTTGAAACCAGTCATTTGCCCGGTGATTTGTCCGATGCCTTTCGCCTGTATCGCATAGAGGACTTTGACAATATGCTGGAAAATTCCGCATATGTGAATGGTGCTTTCCAGACGTTTTCAAAACAGCCGCAATTGGGGATGCTGGTTTGTGGTGTCCAGCGGACAGATATTCACTTGGTCTATGCCTGGCACTATTTTTTCACCCAATTTCAGGAATTTTGCCAGGACGAAGGGGTGCGCGGTCCATCTGATCATCTCGAACTTCCTGCCTATTACAACACTGATTTTTGTTGGATCAGAGGATGTATGCTCCCTCATTTGTGGGCGCATACGGCACATTTGGAATCGCAGGGCTTTGGCCCGGAACTGATAAAGCTTTTTGCCGTTGAGGTTTTGCGCACAGCAGGCTGTTTTACTGAGCACCAGATATCTCAGTGCCAGCTCACATCTACATGGAATATCGATGACCAGAGGGAGATACAACGATTGGATCAAATCTTTCATATGCAGGGGTGTGAAGCGTTGACAGAAGACAAAAAATCTTTTCCACGCCGCATTCTCAATCGCTTCCCACGGCTGAAAGCGTTTTTAAAGCCAATTTATCATCGTCTGCGTGGGATTCATCCCGAGGCGGAGATTGCGGCGCAGCCGGCGGAGCACATCGCCTCTGTCAAAGCAGCCACAAAAGAGGCAACGACTGTCCAACAGCAGTCTTCCCAATTGGTTGCACTGAATGAGCAGTGGAATTCCGAGGTCTTTTCTGCCCAGCGCAGTGAAACGGTGGATGCCAATCATTTACATATTGCGTTTTTGGTGCCGAAGCCCATTAAGGGCGGTGGCGGCCACCGCAATATCTATCGTGCCGTTCGATTTCTGGCGGAGTACGGCCATCAAGTGGACGTCTATCATGCGGATTGTCAGGATGAGTTGGGTCCAGTGACCAAGCAGCGTATCAGCGAGTGGTTCTATCCCATGCAGGAAAACATTCGGTTTCTTTCTTATGAAGGAGAAATTGGAAACTGTGATGTGTGTATTGCATGCTGGTGGGAGCTGGCCTATGAGCTGAAGAAAAACCTGAGCAAGGTTCTTTTCCCGTTCTATTTGGTGCAGGACTATGAAGCTGCCTTCTATCCCATGAGTTCCAGTGCATTGATGGCAGAAAACTCTTATAAAATGGGATTTTCCCATATTTGCTCCGGCCGGTGGTGCAAGGAGTTTTTAGAGGCAAAGTATCATGCCGAGGCGGCCTATTTTACCTTTCCTGTGGATCATAAAATCTACAACACCAGCAAGCCGCGAACCAAAACCAATCAAAATATTATTTTCTTTGCTAAACCTGAAATGCCCCGCCGCTGCTATGAGTTGGGTATTCGTGCGTTGGCCATCGTCAAGGAACGCCGCCCGGACATTGAAATTATCCTTTACGGCTCCAATCAGATTAGTTGGATCCCTTGCGATGTGACAATGAAAGGCGTGCTCCCCACCATTGAGGACTTGGCGGATCTGTATCGAAATGCGGATCTGGGCGTGGTCTTCTCCACGACCAACCCCAGCCTGGTACCCTATGAGATGATGCTCTGCGGCTGTCCTGTGGTCGATGTGGAGATGGAGCAGGCCATTATGAAATACGGTAATGATGAGGGCAATGTCTTTTTGTTTGATACCCAACCGGATGTTATGGCAGATCAAATTCTGGGTATTATAGATGACAGCGAGCTACTGAAAAAGAAAGCGCTGGCTGGCAAAGCATGGGTAACGGAAACTTTCCCCACAGAGGAAGAAATGGGACATATTGTGGAAGGCTTTATCAAGAATAAAGTTTCTACTGGGAATATGACACCTGATTTTCCGCAAATCTGATACCCTGTTTTTTTAAGGAGAACACGCTTATGCAGGACAACGAAAACCAAAAGTCAACATCAATTGCCAGAAGGATTCTGCACTATCCTTATCAGGTCTATCGATCAATTCTTCTTGCCCTCTTTCGGCCATTGGTCAAGGAAAACGAGAAACTGCTTGAAAAGGCTGTTGTGGAAAGAGAGCGGTTTCAGACGTTTTGGCAGGCAAGCTTTTCAGAAATGAGCACTGCTTTCCAAATGGAGCAGCAGGAACTGGGGGAGAGTCTGTCGCAGCTGCAGTCAGCCCTTTCGGCAATGCGAAGTCAGAGCGGGCAGGAACATCAGGAAATGACGGAGGTCCTGTCGCAGCTGCAGTCAGCTCTTTCGGCAATGCGAAGCCAGAGCGGGCAGGAACAGCAGGAACTGACGGAGAGCCTGTCGCAGCTGCAGTCAGCCCTTTCGGCAATGCGAAGTCAGAGCGGGCAGGAACATCAGGAAATGACGGAGGTCCTGTCGCAGCTGCAGTCAGCTCTTTCGGCAATGCGAAGTCAGAGCAGGCAGGAACTGACGGAGAGCCTGTCGCAGCTGCAAAATACGCTCTCCACAGTGCAGGGCCAGATTCTCAAGGAAGTCGGCTGGAATCGGGATGCGGTTTACGAAGTGCGGGATGAAAACCGAATTCACGCAACTACCTTGCAAAAACAGCAAGAGCAGGATATTGCGCTCAATGAAGGTTATCGCAATGAAATCCACCGCCACATCGATTTTACTTACCGAGATCTGATGACGCTCTTGCGGGGAAAAGACGGGGTCTGGTCCAAGGAGGTTTCTTTGGAAACAGACTATCCCATTGCCTATGAGAGCAACGATACCATCAGTCCTCATGGGACCATTCGGGATAATACGCGCTATCCCCGCTTTGTGTTCCGCTGTGAGCAGATATTTGCCCAAAAGGAGCACCTGAATTTCTTGGATTTAGGCTGTTCCGGTGGCGGCATGGTGCTGGAGGCATTGCTGCGAGGGCACTACGCACTGGGACTTGAGGGCTGTGACGAATCCTTGCGTCAACAAAGAGCGGAATGGCGTCTTATTCCGGAGCACCTAAAGACCTGTGATATCTCAAAGCCGTTTTTCGTGAAGGAGAAGAATACCAACACACCGGTGCTCTTTGATGTGGTCACCGCATGGGAGGTTTTGGAACATATTGCGGAAACAGACTTGCCGCAATTGATTAAGAACATCTATCATGCCATGGAAATGGGTGGTATCTTTGTGGCAACCGTAGCAGCCAAAACAGACATCGACCCTGTCACCGGGCGAGACTGGCACCAAACGATTAAACCGTTTGTCTGGTGGAAAGACCTCTTTGAAGCCAACGGCTTTACGCTGGAAAACGAACAGTTTACGATTTATGACTTGGCTCGAGGCGTGTATAATCCACCTCATTGCTATGAACAGCCTTATGACGTAAGCAAAGCGAATTTCGAGGAGGATTTCTATCTGGTGGCTCGCAAAATAGGAGAAAATCCGGCTAAAGAGGATGGAGAATAAGGCACTATGTTGCAAAAGCTAAAACAAAATCAATTTCTATTTTCAGAACTGGTCAAACGTGATTTCACAAAGAAATATAAACGAACCATTTTGGGTATGGCATGGAGCATTCTGTCACCGCTGATGAACCTTCTTATCATGTGGCTGGTGTTTAGTAAGATGTTTGGAAACAATGTGGATCACTATGTGGTTTACCTGTTTGCCGGCCAGCTGGTTTTTGCGTATTTTACAGACTCCACAAACCTGAGTATGGGTGCTTTGGTGAATAACTCCGCGATTTTCTCCAAAATCAACATTCCAAAGTATTTATTTCTCTTCTCGCAAAGCGTGTCATCCCTAATTAACTTCGGGCTGACGCTGATTATTTTCTTCGCCTTTGTTGCTATAGATGGCATTCCCTTTTCATGGGATTTCCTTCTGTTGCTGTTTCCAATTGCATGCATGACGCTGTTCAATTTGGGACTGGGGCTTATCTTATCAGCACTGTTTATTTTCTTCCGGGATATGCAGTATTTGTGGGGAATTCTAACACAGCTGATCATGTGGATGTCTGCAATTTTCTATACGATCGATAGCTTCAGCTATACCGCCCAGTGCATGTTTCTTCTCAACCCGATCTATTTATACATTCGCTATTTTCGGAAAATTGTGATTGACGGGGTTATTCCCACCCCGCAATTTCATCTTTTGGCGTTGGCTTATGCATTGATTGCTTTTGGATTGGGCTCCTATATGTATAAAAAATACAACCACGAATTTCTGTATTATGTTTGAGGTGTCCCATGAAAACAGTGCTAACCGTAAATAATGTAAGCATCAGCTATAAGCTGGGCGATTTTAAGGATATCGGCCTGAAGGAATGGACTGTGCGTCACTTGAAGCATGAATATCATGTGGAGACATTTATGGCAGTGGAGGATGTCAGTTTCGATTTAAATAAGGGGGATATGCTCGGGATTATCGGCGCTAACGGCGCCGGAAAATCCACGTTGCTGAAAGCGGTAACCGGCGTCATGGAGCCCCGCAGCGGCTACATCCAGCGAAACGGACAGATTTCCGCCTTACTGGAATTGGCATCCGGCTTTGACGGCGACCTGACGATTAAGGAAAACGCTTATTTAAGAGGGGCTATGCTGGGGTATACCAGAGCATTTATGGATGAAATTTATCCTCAGATTTTGGAGTTTTCCGAGCTGCAGGAATTTGAATTTCGTCCCTTCAAGCAGCTCTCCAGCGGAATGCAGTCCCGGCTCGCATTTTCCATTGCGTCCATGGTGCAGCCGGAGATCCTGATTTTGGATGAAGTGCTGTCCGTGGGAGACGGTGCGTTTCAGGAAAAAAGTGCAGAAAAAATGAAGGAAATCATCCATGGCGGCGCTGCCACGATTTTGGTTTCCCACTCGTTGCCTCAGGTGCGTGCCCTGAGCAATAAGATTTTATGGCTCCACAAGGGAAAGCAGGTCGCCTGCGGTACCAATGTGGAGGAGATTTGCGATGAATATCAAGATTTTTTGAATGGCAAAACCACGCAAATAGCTGAGAGAGAAGAAAGGAGGAAAGACGGGCAATTATGATAAAAAAACAGGAGAAGAAGCGTATATGTTATTATTCTCATTTGTCTTCATTGCCTGAGCTTGGGCGGATACGCAGCTGAAGGTCCCCACTCCCACGCCATTAAATGCGCAAAGCGCTGCCGAAATGAGAAAGGCACAATATGCAAAACTATTCTGCGCTGAACTGGATATGTATCCTGTCCCAGATGCGCCTATGTGAATAAAAACAGGTAAAAATTGTAGAAGCGGAAGTATGCCATGATCATATCCATATGCTCATGGAAATACCACCCCAAATTGCGGTTTCGAGCTTTGTGGGGTACTCAAAGGGAAAAAGTTCGCTGATGATTTATGAACAGTATCCAAATCTAAAGTTCAAGTATAGAAACCGTGAATTTTGGTGTTGAGGATACTATGTAGATACCGTGGGAAAGAACGCCAAAAAGATAGAGGAGTACATTAAGAATCAGCTCCAAGAAGATAAGATGGGAGAACAACTGACGATGGGAAAATACTGAACCCGCTCGCGGGCTGCCAGTAACAGACTCCATGCAAATGTCAGACCGTACCAAAGCCGCATGAGGCGTGGCTAGTAACATAGAGAGGCTACGCCCACATAAGCCCCCCCTCCGGCTTAGCCGGGGGGGGGCTTATTAACGTTGGTTGGAGTTGCGCCAGATCTTTTGTTCCTCGGCGGCAGCAATCAGTCCTTCCCGGAAGGTAGGCAGTGTCAAGATTTATGCGCAAATTGGTTTGCAGTCTCTGAGCGAGTGAAGTTAACCGGCAGCGGAGGAGTCCTCACAGACGGCCTCCAGATGCTTCATATTCATGTATTTCTTGTTGCCCCACTGGGTGCCGGCCACATGCCGCAGCCGTGCGCAGACTAGCATAAGCGCTGAGTTCCCTTCAGGGAAGCAGCCCACCACGCGGGTGCGGCGACGAATTTCCCGGCTGAGCCGCTCAATGACGTTATTTGTGCGGATGCGTGTCCAATGCTCCGATGGAAAATCTGCGTAAGTCAGCGTCTCTTCCACTCCAGCCTCAATTTTTTGGGCGGCCTCCTTCAGCTTCATGGATTGCAGCTCCTCTACGACCGTCCTGGCCTTCTCATGAGCCGTTTTCTTGCTCTCCCGAGCGTGGATCGCCTTGAGCATCTTGAATACCAAGTTTCACCTTGGACTTCGACATGACGGAAAACACATTGCGGTATCATAAGATAAGTAAAGGCTTCTTGCAGTACGCCAGGCATGGGCATCCCAAAATGTTGCAAATGGGAATCCATTTTTCTCGAAATTGCGCAGAAGCACCTTTCCAAATTGAACTTCTGTTGACGGTCCTGATATTCATGATGCCTTTACCGCCATCCGCATTCTCGTGGGAATCGAAACAGATATGTCCATCAGTGATAAGTAACGCCATGCAGACCATGACAGTAGAAGATAGAAAAATTGTTTAGGAGTCATAAGTCAATTTTAAAGGCAGATGACTTGCCTCAGTCCGCCCGGTCTTTACAATTGGTATTTCCAAAATCTGCGTCAGTCCTTTCAAAGAAAGCTCCTCGTCCATATACCGCCTGACAGCCGACTCGGCGGCTTGCTTCCACGCTTAATACTCCGATCCTTATAAACCCCCAGTGCGCGGCTGATGCGCATGGCATAGGCTTTATTTCGCCGCTGATAGAGGGACAGGCTCTCATCGGCGGCGATTTTCTTTCGTATTTTTCCTTGGCCGCCAGCTCCTTACAGGATTTTTCGGTTTCGCCCACCAGCCGGTCGCAGTAGACTGTCCGACTTGAAAACGGATGAAAATAGCGGCCACAGTAGGCACACTTTTTAAGCCGAACGTTTTGCTGTGCTATTTCCTCCAACTCTGTCAGCAACACTGCCTGTAAATCATCGGAGCCGACAAATAGGCGGCTGGTGATGTTCTCCGGCGGCTCGATTTCCTTAGCAGGGGAGAGGATTGGCTCAAACAGATGCCCATCAATGTAGGTGCGCCGCTCCACGCACATGAACTTACTGAGCCCCGCCAGCTTGGCAGCAAGCGATTTATCCCGACTCTGGTGCATACAAAGCCGCTGCAAAGGACTTTCCTTGCGCTCATCCATCAGAAAAACATCATCTACTAACGTGCTCAAGTCCGAGTGAAGTTTTTGCATCTCCAGAACATGGTATCGCAGTCCAAGCATCTTTTTCTCCTCAAAAAACATAGGACGCAAATTGCTCTCTAAAAAAGGATGCAAGGGGCGAATCTTGGCAGCGACGGCCTCTGCCAGTTTTTCCCGATTTACCGGTTGGTTTAAATCATCGGGATGCAGGGCCAATTCAGCGAAAAAAGCGTCACAATCTGTGGAAAGAAAGGTCAGCAGCGCAGTGCCAAATTGATCCTCCACAAGCCGCTGTCCATCGTCAATTCATTTTTTTCCGTTAAAACTCATGCAAAACAAGGCTTTTATTGCATTTCCTCCGTGGTAAAGTCAGTCTCAACAGATGTGGTATATCAAACGTTTGCTATGCTCATTGTGCCGAATGAATCTATTGTTGATTCATTTGGCACAACTTAATGACCGTTCGGGCAGAATACTACTCCGGGGAAGTACGCCGAGACCCGCTGCGCATGCCATAGCGGTAGCGCGCCAAGGGGCTGCACACGGCGTCTTAGCAGAAGGGGTTGGAAACCGTGTCCGAGAGGAACGGCAACTTTCATGGCAAGTTCAGCTGTTGTTTCGCATAAAGCTGGGAGGAGGGGGATATGCAGAATGATCAAAAAAGCGAAGTATTTGGAGTGCCAAGGAGACGCATTAGCAAATTCGGAATATCTACTGAAGTATCAGAGGGCCATTCTGTGCGCCCTCCAAAAAAGAGAGATCCTGACCAGTCAACAAATGGAAGATTGCATATTACAATTGGAAAAACAGCAGCATTAAAGCAAGTTTACATTACATCTATTTTGAGCTGGCACATTAGTTAACCGCTTGGTTTTATCGTATGATTTGCAGAAAGGAGGCGATATTATGATTCGAGTGGCGGCTTACTGCCGTGTGTCTACCGACAAGGACGACCAGGCAAATTCCTTTGAGAGCCAGCAGAGCTATTTCCGCTCCTGCATCGAACGAAACCCGGACTGGGAGCTGCAGGAGATTTACGCAGACGAAGGCCTGTCCGGAACCAGCACCAAAAAGCGCAAGCGGTTTAACCAGATGATTGCAGCGGCGCGGGAGGGGAAAATCGACCTCATTATCACAAAGGAAGTCAGCCGGTTTGCCCGTAACACCGTGGACACGCTGGAATACACCCGGGAGCTGCGAAAACGCGGGGTGGGGATCTTCTTCCTGCTGGACAACATCAACACCCTGGACACGGACGGCGAGCTGCGGCTCACCATCATGTCCTCCATGGCCCAGGACGAGAGCCGCAAGACCTCGGAGCGGGTCAAGTGGGGGCAGACACAGCGGATGGAGCAGGGGGTTGTCTTTGGGCGGGAGCTGCTGGGCTATGACGTGAAAGATGGCTGCATGACGGTGAATCCCGAGGGGGCCGCCGTTGTGCGCTATATTTTTCACAAATACCTGGTAGAGCACAAAGGCTGTCCCACCATTGCCAAGGAGCTGCGGGAGGAAGGCATTTTGTCCAGCCGGGGCAATCTGAAGTGGTCCAGCGCAACGGTGCATAAGATTCTGAAAAATGAGAAATACTGCGGTGACCTGATTCAGAAAAAGACCTACACGCCAGATTTCCTCAGCCATCAAAAAAAGTACAACAGGGGACAGGAGGCACTTGTTGTTCTCCGGGACCACCATGAGGCGATCATCGACCGGGAGACTTGGGACGCGGTACAGCGGGAGCTGGCACGCCGCAGCCGCCACAATACGGCCACCGACAATGGGCATGGCAATCGCTATCCGCTCTCCGGCAAAATCAAGTGCGGAAGTTGCGGCAGCAGCTTCTTGTCCCGAAAAAAGAAGACCGGCTCCGGAAAAACCAAGAAGGTCTGGCGCTGCGGCAAGGCCACCATCGAGGGCAAGCTCCACACCGATGCCCAAGGCAACCCGATGGGCTGTGAGATTGGGCGGCAGATTCGGGAGGAGGTGGCCCTGGACATCGTACGCCGCGCCATTGAATCGGTTCCAATGGACAAAGAGGCCGTCATAGAGAACCTCACCCGCACCGTGGAAACGGTGCTGAAAGACACGCAGGAGGATGACAACGCCGAGATCCGGCGCATGGAGCGGGAGCTAGAGGAAACGCGTCAGAAAAAGCAAAAGACCCTGGAGGGATTTTTGAACCAATTCATCTCCAGGGAAGACTATCAATTTATGAACCAGCGCTATGACGTTACAATCGCAGCGTTAACGGAGAATCTGGAGGCCATCGAGCTGCGTCGGAAGCTGGATGCCAGCGCCAAGGATGCCTGCCAGGACATAAAATCAGCCATCCGCAAGATTGTCACCGAAGAAAAGCCGGACGATTTCTGCGGACAGCTCTTGGAGCGCATGACGGTTTACGCCGACGGCAGGGTGGAGGTCGCTCTGAAAAACTTGCCCGCCCGGTGGTATTTCCTGCTGGACGGCTCTGTGGAATCCCGCGCCCAGAAGGGGGTGCAGGAAACCTCCGATGCACCGATATCCGTCAGCAAGGCCTTCAGCTCCGGGTAGGGCATGGTATAGCGCTGGCTCAGATACCGCAGGGAGGCACCCAGCTCTCCGTCGGGGCCGCCGTACTGGGAGATGATGACCGACGCCAGCTTGGGGTTGGTGTTCTTGATCTTCACTGGGTACTGGAGCTTTTTCTCATATACAAACATCAGTCGTTCCCTCCTTCATCCCAGGGCCAGGGGTCCTTCAGCCAGGCGTAGCCGTCTTCGGGGGTCAGGTCCGTCTGCATGAGGGGGCCGTACATCTTCTGATATTTCTCCCGGCCCTCCCGGGCCAGCTTGATATAGGACCAATACAGCTGGAGCACCTCCTGGTCCTGGGCGTGGGTCACCAGGTACAGTCCCAGCTCGTCAATGGCAAAGTCCAGGGCCATCAGCTCCACCAGGGCGGTGTTGGCCATCTTGGTCTTTTGCTGAATGGCGGCCTTGAAGGGCAGGTCCAGTCCGGGGAAGAGGGTGCCGGTCTGCAGGGCCTCCATCCGGCTGTACCGGACGGGGTTGGGCTCCTGCATGGGAACAAACGGAAACGCCAGCGAAGCGCAGCAGCCGGGCAGGGAGCCCTTGTCGGAGCCGCAGGACGTGGCGGATGGATTCTGGTTCTCCATTCTCAATGGATTCCTCCTTTTGAAAAGGTGGCGCACGGAATGCCATGCGCTCAATCCACTATATGCGCCCAGGGGACGGGAGGAGCCTGCCCTTGATTTCCGGCGCCGGAGGCGCTATAATCTGGCATATGGAACCGCTGGGGCACATACCCTCCCAAGGGGGTGTTGCCTGTGATCGTCTGTATTCGAAGGATTCATCTGCGCCTGGCGGCGCTGCTGCTGGCGGTATTCGTGGGGCTGGGGGCCGTGCTGTGGTATGGCCACGCGCCCGCGGCGCCAGTGTTCGCCGTCCGGGAGGGGGTGCCCATCACCGTGGTGGTGGACCCGGGCCACGGCGGGGAGGACGGCGGTGCCGTCTCCTCCGGTGGGGTGGAGGAGAGCCGGCTCAACCTGGAGGTGGCCCTGCGGGTGAACGACCTGCTGCGGTTTTCCGGCTGGCAGACCCGCATGACCCGGCAGGAGGACGTGTCCATCCACAGCGAGGGCGCCGATTCCGCCCGGGAGAAGAAGGTCTCGGACCTGAAAAACCGGGTAAACCTGGTCAACGGCACGGAGAACGCCGTTTTGCTCAGCGTCCACCAGAACAGCCTGCCGTCCTCCACCGTCACCCACGGCGCCCAGGTCTTCTGGAACGGCCAGCCGGGGGCGGATGATCTGGCCGAAGCGGTGCAGGAGGCGCTGAACGAGGCCATCAACACGGAGCGGGCCAAGGCCGCCAAGCCCATCGGCCCCAGCATCTATCTGATGAAGAACGCGCTGGTCCCGGGCATTCTGGTGGAGTGCGGATTCCTCTCCAACCCTGGGGAGACCGAGCTGCTCCAGCAGGCAGACCATCAACGAAAGCTGGCCGCCGCCATCACCGCAGGATTCCTGCGAGGCATGGCCGGAGAGGGAGAGTCATGAAGGCAAAAACCATGTTTTACTGTACGGAGTGCGGCAACGAGACGCCGAAGTGGGCGGGGAAGTGCCCCGCCTGCGGCGCCTGGAATACCATCGTGGAGCAGCCGGAGGCCCCCAAGGCCCTGGCCAAGAGCGGCAGCCGGACCGTCCGGGCCGCCCAGTCCGTCCGCCGGGCCTGCCCGGTGACGGACCTCCAGGCGGACGAGGAGATCCGCTTTCCCACCGGCATGGGGGAGCTGGACCGGGTGCTGGGCGGCGGCGCGGTGAAGGGCTCCCTGGTGCTGGTGGGTGGCGCCCCCGGCATCGGGAAGTCCACGCTGATGCTGCAGATTTGCAGCAAGCTGTGCGAGTTTTCCAAGGTCCTGTATGTATCTGGAGAGGAGTCCGAGCACCAGCTGAAGCTGCGGGCCAAGCGGCTGCGGGTGGACAGCCCCAGTCTGTTCGTCATCTCCGAGACCAGCCTGGGGGACCTGCTGGAATCCGTGGCGGCGGAGAAGCCGGACGTTTTGATCGTGGACTCCATCCAGACGCTGTACAACGCCGCGCTGGAGTCCCCGGCGGGCAGTGTCAGCCAGGTGAAGGACTGCACCATGGCCCTGATGCAGCTGGCCAAGGGCCAGGAGGTGACGGTGTTCGTCATCGGCCACGTGAATAAGGAGGGCTCTATCGCGGGGCCCAAGGTGCTGGAGCACATGGTGGACTGCGTGCTGTACTTCGAGGGGGACCAGCACACCTCCTACCGCATTCTCCGGGCGGCGAAAAACCGCTTCGGCGCCACCAACGAGATCGGCGTCTTTGAGATGCGGGACGCGGGGCTGACGGAGGTGGAGAACCCCTCGGAAATGCTGCTCTCCGGCCGTCCGGAGGACGCTCCGGGCACCTGCGTCACCTGCGTGATGGAGGGGGTGCGGCCAGTGCTGGCGGAGATTCAGGCCCTGGTGGTAGGCTCTGCCGGCGGCAATCCCCGCCGCACCAGCAACGGCTTTGACTACAACCGGGCCGCCATGCTGCTGGCGGTGCTGGAAAAGCGGGGCGGACTAAAGGTGTCCGCCTGCGACGCCTATCTGAACATCATCGGCGGCCTCTCCTTGGACGAGCCCGCCGCAGACCTGGCGGCGGTGATCGCCCTGGCCTCCAGCTATCTGGACCGGCCGGTGCCCAGCGACCTGGTGGCCATCGGGGAGGTGGGGCTGACTGGGGAGCTGCGGACCGTCAGCCAGCTGGCCCAGCGGATTTCGGAGGTCCAGCGGCTGGGGTTCCGGAAGTGCGTCATTCCGTCTCACCGGGCGGTGGAGGCGTTTCCCGGATTGCAGCTGCTTCCGGTGCGCAATATCGGTGAGGCAATCCGAGCCGCGCTGCGTCCGACGGAATAAAATGGACGCAGGCGCCGCCCAGGGACGGCACGCCGGCGGCGGCCGCGCTGTCCAGGGTGCACACGCCGTCGGCCTGGTAGATACACGCGCTGGTACAGGGGATCAGACTCATGAACCATCATCCGTTCCTTTTTGATGGGACTAGCTTGGCCCGAACCGGGCCGTTTTATGAATGAGACTTGACGGGAAGGAGGCAAAGGGAGGATTGTAGCGATTGAACAAAATAAAAATTTTGTTCAATCTAGGGGAGGGCAAACCGGGCTTCTCCGCAAAGACCCGGCGCCGGAGCGCCGCGGCCGCGGGGCTGCACTTTTCCGGTTCGCCGCCGGGACAATACTTCCAATTGTACTATGGCAGATTACCGCACCGAGGCGCCGCAGATTCTGCGGGACTTTCTATCCTACCATGAGACCATCAAGGCCCATTCCAGGCGCACCGTGGACGAATACTTCCTGGACCTGCGGAATTTCTTCCGCTATCTCAAGCAGCTCCGGGACCCGGCGCTGGCGGGCAAAGCTCTGGACGAGATCGACATTCTGGACGTGGATCTGGAATTCGTGGCCTCCGTCACGCTGACGGACATCTACGGCTACATGACCTATCTCAGCCGGGACCGGGTCCGCAACCTGAACAGCCCCCGTTCGGACTACGGCCTGAACGCCGCCTCTCGGGCCCGGAAAATCGCCACCATCCGGTCCTTTTACAACTACCTCACCAACAAGATGCACCTACTTCGTGAAAATCCTGTCAAAGATATCGACTCGCCCAAGCTCCGCAAAACCCTGCCCAAATATCTGACCCTGGATGAGAGCCTCCAGCTGCTGGGGTCAGTGGATGGGAAAAACCAGGAGCGGGACTACTGCATCTTGACGCTGTTCCTCAACTGCGGGCTGCGGATCAGCGAGCTGGTGGGCTTGAACCTCCGGGACATTCAGGACGACGCCCTGCGGGTTTTGGGCAAGGGCAACAAGGTCCGCATCATCTACCTCAACGACGCCTGCCAGGACGCCCTCCAGCGGTATCTGGCGGTGCGGCGGCCCATCACAGGCCGGGACCAGGACGCCCTGTTCCTCTCCGCACAGAACGAGCGGATCAGCCGTTCCACGGTCCACGCCATGGTGAAAAAGCGGCTGGGCGCCGCCGGGCTGGACAGCAGCCAGTACTCCTCCCACAAGCTGCGCCACACCGCCGCCACACTGATGCTGCAAAACGGCGTGGACGTCCGGGCGGTTCAGGAGGTGCTGGGCCACGACCACCTGAACACCACGGAGATCTACACCCATATCGACAACGAATCCCTTCGAGTGGCTGCAAAGGCAAACCCCTTGTCACATGTGAAGAAACCGAAGAAAGACTAAAGGAGCCGCCCACCCGGGCGGCTCCTGTTTCGTTTTCTGTGGGTACTTCGGGGCGCCCTCAGGCGGTGCGGAGCAGGCTCTGCCAGCTCCAGCCGTCGTACATGGGCAGCGTCCCCAATCGCCAGAGAGAGACGCCGGTGACGCCCAGCAGCTTGGCGGACCGCAGGTTCACCAGGGGGTCCTCCAGCCACAGGAAGTACCGCTTTCCGTCCCCGGCGGTGAAGACGGCGTAGGCGCCGTTTCTGCCGGCGGTACCCTGCTGGATGTACTGGTAGGCGGCGTCATTGGCCAGGTACACCGGCTTTGCGGAGACCAGGCGGCCCTCCCCGTCCACCTCCCAGGCCACATTTTTGCTGCTGACCCCCAGCAGCACCTTCTCCGGGTCCCGGACGCCGGTGCGGCTGTCGGTGATGGCCAGAAGGGACCAGAACACCTGCCCGGCAGGGGCATTTTTCGTGGCCTCCGCAAAGCCCTGGCTGGAAGCCACGGCGGTGCCCAGATAGATAGCCGCGTCCCGGGCCTCGTAGTCGTAGGCCATGAGAATCACCTTATCCGCCAGGTCCCCGATGGCCCGGTAGTCGTAGCCGTCGTAGTAGGCCCCGCCGGTGAGCGCCGGCGACACGCAGACGTAGAGAGACTTGTCCAACTTGTCCACCGCCGCCGAGAGCTCCGTGAGGAAGGCGGTGAAATCCGCCCGCTGGGCGCTGCGCAGGCCCTCAAAGTCGATGGTGACGCCGCTGTAGGGGTTTTGACCGATGCCCTGGTAGGTCACTGTCAGCTCGTTTACAATCTGTTCCACCGCCTGGCTTCGGCCGTCGGCGGAGGCCAGCAGCTCCCGCAGGCCGCCCCCCGCCTCCATAAAGACGCTCAGGTGGAAGTCCACCTGGTGGTCCGACATGTAATCGGTTACCTCCTGGTATCCCGTGGGGACATAGTACTCGTTGCTGTTGGCGCCGGTGGTGGACAGCAGGGCCGTGGTCCCGTCCCAGGTCATCCGGCTCCACCCGGCGCTGACGGCGTCCATCTGCCCGGCGAGGTCCAATTGGCTGTACGAGGACAGGGCGTAGAACCCATGGACGAAGCCCGCCGCCTGGTGGATCTTCTCATAGATGCGCACCAGCATGGCCGCCGCCTGGGCCCGGGTGGCGGTGGCGTCGGGGGCGTAGGTGGTGGCGGAGGTGCCTTTGGTCATGCCCACCGCATAGGCCACGGCGATGTACCCCTTTCTCTGGGCCACGTCGGAAAACGGCAGATCGGACTCCTTTTCCGCAATGGCCGCGGCGGGCTTCAGTCCCAGGGCCCGCACCAGAATCTCCGCCATCTCCCCCCGGGTGACGGCCTCGCCGGGGCGGAAGGCCCGGTCGGTGTCCACCACGTCGTATTTGGCGGCGGCGCTGATGGCGTTCCAGTAGGTGACGGAGATATCCT
Source organism: uncultured Oscillibacter sp. (assembly GCF_900544955.1). Taxonomy (GTDB): domain Bacteria; phylum Bacillota; class Clostridia; order Oscillospirales; family Oscillospiraceae; genus Oscillibacter. The sequence continues at coordinate 95,761 of NZ_UQXD01000001.1, read as the reverse complement.
GGGGCACCTGCATGGCGGAGGTGATGTGGGCCTCCGCCGTCTGGGCCCCCTCAAACCACCCCAGCATCCGTCCCACCACCGTGACGAACTGGGCCCGGGTCATGGAGTCCGTATAGCCGAAGGTGTTGGGGGCGTAGCCGTTCATCAAGCCGTAGTCCACGGCCTTCCAGACCTCCTCCGACAAGGCGCCTCCGGCGGGGATGTCGCTGTACGCCCCGGCCATGGGGACCGCCAGGACCGCCGTCAAAGCCAGCGCCGTCAGACAGGACAGGAGTTTTTTCATGGGAATCTCCCCCTTTTCTCTAGATATCCCCATGATAGCGATTTGTGCCGCCGGAATTGTGAACAGTCGGTTAAATTTTTCAGGGCCGCATGGTGCCGGTAATGTGGAGGAAGCGGCTCTTCCGGTACTCGTAGGTGGACAGCGGCCGGTTGTCCGCGTCATAGCTGTGGGCGGCGATCAGCACGTTTTCCGGCGTGATGGGCCAGCCCACGGACACCACCACCGGCGAGTGCTGAAATTCCTCCCCCTTGAAGCTCAGTTGGATCAAATCCCCGGGCCGCAGGTCCTCCAGGCCGCAGGGCTCCCCCACGGGGCCGATGGAGGGCCCCTTCCGGGTGAGAAAGTTCCACAGGTAGGGCACTCCCGTCCAGGCGGGGGCCTTCTGGTCGGCGTCGATGTAGTACCAGCCGAAGGTGGGCGTGAAATTCATGACGCCGCAGCCGGCGAAGATGCACTGGGACGCGAAATTGGTGCAGTCACCCCCCAGGTGCTCATAGTCGTAGAATTTGGGATTCCGGCCGTAGGCCCACTCATGGGCGTACAGCACGGCGGCGGTCCGGTCGTAATCCTGTACAAAGCGCATGGTCTCCCCTCCCCTTTTTTGTATCCTATGCGCGTCGGGGCGGAAGGATACAAAAAACGGACCCGCCGGAAAGGCGGGTCCGTTTGGAGGTCGGAAACTCAGAGGAAGGCCTTGCCGTCGCAGCCCAGCACGTCGATGAGCTTGTGCTTGACCAACTCCTTGATGTTGGTCCGGGCGGGCTTCAGGTACTCCCGGGGGTCAAACTTCTCGGGGTGCTGGTTGAAGAACTGGCGGATGGTGCCGGTCATGGCCAGGCGCAGGTCGGAGTCGATGTTGATCTTGCACACGGACATGGAGGCGGCCTTCCGGAGCTGATCCTCCGGTACGCCGATGGCGCCGGGCATGTTGCCGCCGTTCTCGTTGATCATTTTCACATACTCCTGGGGCACGGAGGAGGAGCCGTGGAGCACGATGGGGAAGCCGGGCAGGCGGCGGGACACGTCCTCCAGAATGTCGAAGCGCAGCTGGGGCTTGGTGCCGGGCTTGAACTTGAAGGCGCCGTGGCTGGTGCCGATGGCGATGGCCAGGGAGTCGCAGCCGGTCTTGGTGACGAACTCCTCCACCTCCTCGGGACGGGTGTAGGAGGAGTCCTCGGCAGAGACCTTCACCTCGTCCTCAATGCCGGCCAGGGCGCCCAGCTCGGCCTCCACCACCACGCCGCGGTCGTGGGCGTACGCCACCACCTGCTTGGTGATCTCGATGTTCTCTGCAAAGGGCTTGGAGGAGGCGTCGATCATGACGGAGGTGAATCCGCCGTCGATGCAGCTCTTGCAGGTTTCAAAGCTGTCGCCGTGGTCCAGGTGCAGGCAGATGGGAAGGCCGGTCTCGATCTCGGCGGCCTCCACCAGCTTGATGAGGTAGGTATGGTTGGCGTAGGCGCGGGCGCCCTTGGACACCTGGAGGATCAGCGGGGCGCTGACCTCTTTGGCGGCCTCGGTGATTCCCTGGACGATCTCCATGTTGTTGACGTTGAAGGCGCCGATGGCGTAGCCGCCGTCATAGGCCTTCTTGAACATTTCAGTTGTGGTAACCAGTGGCATATTCATCATCTCCCGAAATTTTTACCGTCCCGCCCCGGCGCGCACCGCTTTGTCAGAATTTCACGATTCACGGAGGCGAAAACGATTTCCTTCTATGATAATATCACAATGAAATTAAATTGCAAGTATTTACAATTCATTTTTTCAATGCTATGATAAAAGCAGTGGGCAGCGGGCCCTCCGCCGCCTGCGAGAGGAAGAAAATTCTTGAGGAGGATTTCCCATGAGTGAGTTAAAAGGCGCATGCATCATCGGCCAGTCCGGCGGCCCCACCTCCGTCATCAACGCCAGCGCGTACGGCGTGATCGACACCGCGTTGAAAAGCACCGGCATCACCCGCGTTCTGGGTGCGGAGCACGGCATTAAGGGCGTTTTGAACGACCGCTTGTTCGATATGGGCCAGGAGGACCCCGCCGAGCTGGCGCTTTTGAAATACACCCCCTCCTCCGCCCTGGGCTCCTGCCGCTACAAGATGAAGGACCCGGACGTGGACGACACGAACTACAAGCGCATTCTGGAAATCTTCAAGAAATATGACGTCCGCTATTTCTTTTACAACGGCGGCAACGACTCTATGGACACCTGCAACAAAATCTCCAAGTACATGCAGAAGGTGGGCTACGAGTGCCGGGTGATGGGCGTACCCAAGACCATCGACAACGACCTCTTCGGCACGGATCACTGCCCCGGCTACGCCTCCGCCGCCAAGTACATCGCCACCTCCTGCATGGAGGTCTACCAGGACGCCCGGGTGTACGACACCGGCATGGTCTGCGTGGTGGAGATCATGGGGCGCCACGCCGGCTGGCTGGCCGCCGCCGCCGCCCTGGCCACCGCCCACGGCGCGGGCCCGGACCTGGTGTATCTGCCGGAGGTGGACTTTGACATGGACAAGTTCCTCGCCGATGTGGACCGCATCTACAAGGAGAAGGGCAATTGCATGGTAGCGGTCAGCGAGGGCATCCACTACGCCGACGGCTCCTTTGTCTCCGAGGCCAAGGCCTCCGCAACCGACGGCTTCGGCCACGCCCAGCTGGGCGGCCTGGCCGCCATTCTGGCCGAGGCGGCCAAGCAGAAGACCGGCGCCAAGGTCCGGGGCATCGAGCTGAGCCTGCTCCAGCGCTGCGGCGCCCACCTGGCCTCTGAGACCGACATCGAGGAGAGCTACATGGCGGGCAAGGCCGCCGTAGAGAATGCGGTGAACGGCATCACGGACAAGATGGTGGGCTTCGAGCGCAGCTACGAGGACGGAAAGTACGTCTGCCGCACCAAGCTGCTGAGCCTGACGGATGTGGCCAACACGGAGAAGAAGGTGCCCCTGGAGTGGATCAACGCCACCCACGACGGCGTGGAGAAGGCCTTCATCGACTACGCCCTGCCCCTGATCCAGGGGGAGCCGGACCTGCCCAAGGAGGACTCCCTGCCCCGCTTTGCCAAGTTGAAGAAGGTTTTGGCGAAGTGACGTCCCCTGCATCGGATTTCATCAAAAAGGCCGCCTTTCGGCGGCCTTTTTTCTGTAAGGTGAAATGGCTTGTCAGTTCCTGCAAAGCGGCGTCTGCACTCAGATATTCTTCTGATAGATGGCCCAGAGGCCGTTCATCAGCAGGTATTTGTCGTAGACGATGGGGTTGCGGCAGTATTTCACGATCACCGGGGCGTTGCCGCCGGTGGCCACCACGCTGACCGTCTTCCCGGCGTACAGCTCCCGGATGCGGTCGATGATGCCGTCCAGCATCCCGGCGGTGCCGTAGACGATGCCGGAGCGCATGCAGTCCTCCGTGGTCTTGCCGATGAGGGTCTTGGGGTGCTGTAAGGAGATGTCCGGAAGCTGGGCCGCCCGGCGGCTCAGCGCCTCCAGGGACACGTTCACCCCCGGCAGCAGCATGCCCCCCTCGTAGCTGCGCCCCTGGTCGATCACGCCCACGGTGGTGGCGGTGCCCATGTCGATGGTGATGATGGGGGGCTGAAACCGCTCCAGGGCGGACACCGCGTCCGCCACGATGTCGGCCCCTACCTGGGTCTGCACCGCCAGGCGGATATTCAGCCCCGTCTTCACCCCCGGGCCCACCACCATGGGGGGCTTGCCCAGCAGACGGGTCAGGGCCTTTTCCATCATGAAGTTCAGCGGCGGCACCACGCTGCACAAAATGGCGCCGGTGACGTCCGTGTGGCGGTAGTGATACAGGGTGAACAGATTCAGCAGATCAATGCTGATCTGGTCCGCCGTCTTGCGGCTGTCCGTGTCCAGGGACGCCAGAAACCGGAGCTTCTTCTCCCTGTCGAACAGCCCCACGGAGGTATTGGAGTTGCCAACGTCGATGGCCAGCAGCATGGGGGTCTCCCCTTTCCTTGTTTTCTCCTATGGTATCACGACTTCCGCCCGCTTGCAATCGTACATCTGTTTGTGTATAATGAAAGCGACCACACAACATGGAAAAGGAGCCGGTTCTTATGACGTACTGCACCCCCCTTCCCTCCCCCCTGGGTCCGCTGTATCTGGCCTCCGACGGCCATTCCCTCACCGGCCTTTGGATAGAGGGCCAGAAGTACTTTGCCGCCACCCTGGAGGGCGAACCCCGGCTGACGCAGCCGGATGTCCCGGTATTCCGCCAGACGGAGGCCTGGCTGGCGGCCTATTTCGCCAAGGAGGCCCTCCCCGCCCCGCCGTCCCTGGCGCCCAAGGGCAGCCCCTTCCGCCAGGCGGTGTGGAAGCTGCTGCTGGAAATTCCCTGCGGGCAGACCACCACCTACGGCGCCCTGGCCCAGCGGCTGCGGGCCCAGGGCCTCTCTGCCGCGGCCCAGGCGGTGGGCGGCGCCGTGGGGCACAATCCCATCTCCATCCTGATCCCCTGCCACCGGGTGCTGGGGGGGGACGGCGGGCTGACGGGCTACGCCGGCGGTGTGGAGAACAAGCGATTTTTGCTGGAGCTGGAGGGGGTGCGGCTGGGGGATTGACCCGCCGCCCGGGGCACCGGACAGGAACAGAGCGCGCAGGCAGCGGAGGCTGCCTGCGCGCTCTCTATTGCTTTTCGGGGCCGGAAAGGCTGCTTACTTCTTGTAGCCGCACTTGGGGCAGACGCCGTTCTCGTTCAGCGCGATGCCGCACAGCGGGCAGCGGTCCACCGTCTTTTCCGGCGTGTAGGTCTCGGAGGCGGCGTTGACGCCGCTGCTGAAGGTGATCTTCGCAATGTTCAGCTTGTCCTTCAGCAGATCGTACACGATCTTGATCATGCCCTCCACGGTCATGGTCTCCTTCGTAACCACCAGGCGGCACTCCGGGTACGCCTTTGCCAGGGCCGTCTCGAAGGCGGGGCCCTTCATCTGGTTGTTGGGCGCGCCGTTTCGGATACCCTGGGCCTCGTAGACGCCGAGGATGGCGGGCAGCAGCGGGTCGTCCTCCCGGAGGATCAGGGCGTGGTCAAAGTTTTTCAGAACGTTCCAGGCGGTCTTCTGGATCTCGTTGCAGGGGAACACCATGTTCACGCCGGGCTCCACCGAGTCCTCGACTTCAATGGTCAAAATGCCCGTATGGCCATGGAGATACTGGGCCTCGCCCTTGAATCCATAAAACCGGTGCGCGTACTGCAGGTCCAATTTGGTGATGCTTCTCATAATAACACTCCTCTTTCTTTCTATATCGTGGACGGGAGATTACGTTCCTCCCGTGCGCGTCTCTGATAGGGATTTTCCGGGGGCATCCCCGCAGGAGGGGCAGATGCCCCGGAACAGCAGCTCATAGCCGGTAAAGCGGAAGCCCTGGGGATTCCGCACCCCCTGTTCCAGCGCCCCCAGGTACGGCATGTCCACATCGAACACGCGGCCGCAGGCCTCGCACCGGATATGGTGGTGGTCGTCACACCGGTGGTCGAACCGGTCGGGGCCGCCCGGGATTTCAATTTTGCGGATTTGCCCCAGCTGGGCCAGCCGGTTCAGGTTCCGGTACACGGTGCCCCGGCTGATATGGGGATGCCCGGCAGCCACCTCCCTGTACACCTCGTCCGCGGTCGCATGGCATTGCAGCCGGTTCACCGCGTCGTACACCAGGGAGCACTGGATGGTGTTTCTCTGTATCATGAAATCATTCCTTAATAGGATTTAATCTTAATTAGGAGTTTACCACGGGACGCTCCGCTTGTCAAGCAAACCCACGCAAGTTTACTGGACTTTCTTGCAGCGCCGCAGAAAAGCCGGGAGGGCGCGGCCCTTGGACCGTGCCCTCCCGGCAAGATGGCGGGTTTTCGCAAGACGGCACAGAGCGGAGGCGCCGTCTTATAAAATGATGCAGATCAGCCCGCCGCTGCCCTCATTGATGATGCGGGTCAGCGTCTCCTGGAGCTTCTTCCGGGCGTCCTCCGGCATCCGCTTCAGTTTGGTCTGGAGGTCTTCGTTCACCAGTTCGTGGAAGCTGCGGCCGAAGATGTTGGACTGCCAGATCTTGCTGGTGTCCCCCTCAAACTCCTGGAGGAGGTAGTTCACCATGTCCTCGGACTGCTTCTCGTTGCCCACGATGGGGCTGACGGCGGTCTCGATGTCCGCCCGGATCATGTGGATACTGGGGGCGCTGGCCTTCAGCCGCACGCCGTACCGTCCCCCCTGCTTCATGATCTCCGGCTCCTCCAGCTTCAGCTCGTCGATACCGGGCACCACGATGCCGTACCCCGTCTCCCGGACGTCCCGCAGGGCGCCGGCCACCTTGTCGTACTCGCTCTTCACCGCCGCCAGGCGGGTCAGCAGGCTCATCAGGTCCCCGTCGTCCGCCACGGAGAAGCCGGACTGCTCCGAGAGGGTGCGGTAGAACAGCTCCCGGGGCAGGTGCAGCGCCGCGGCGGCCACGCCGGTGCCCAGGTCGATGGCGGTGATTTTGGCTTCGCTGATGTCCTCGCAGGCCCCCAGGGCGGCGATGACGCCCTCCACCTCCCGGATGTGGCGGAGCTGGGAGGTGCCCTGGCGCACCGCGTCGTACAATCCCGCCTTGATGGGGTGGTTGGCGGGCAGGGCGTCCACCCAGGGGGGCAGGAACAGGTCCAACTCCTGCATGGGGAACTCGTAGAGCACCGCCTTCAAAATGGCCGCCACGGCCTCCTCGTCCAGCTCCAGGCAGTTCACCGGCACGCAGTTCACCTCGTACCGGGAGGAGATATCCCGGGCGATGGCGGCGGCCCGTTCGCTGCCGGGGTCGGAGGAGTTCAGCAGCACGATGAAGGGCTTCCCCAGCTCCTGGAGCTCCCGGATCACCCGCTCCTCCGCCTCCAGATAGTCCTCCCGGGGGATGTCGGCGATGGTGCCGTCGGTGGTGATGACCACGCCGATGGTGGAGTGCTCCGCGATGACCTTCCGGGTGCCGATCTCCGCCGCCTCCGTCATGGGGATTTCGTGGTCGTACCAGGGGGTGGTGACCATCCGGGGGGCGTCGTCCTCGTACTGGCCGATGGCGCCACGGACCATGTAGCCCACGCAGTCGATGAGCCGTACGGAGAAGGCCGCGCCGCCCTCCAGCTGGATCTGGGCCGCCTCCTCCGGCACGAATTTGGGCTCCGCCGTCATGATGGTCCGGCCGGACCCGCTCTGGGGCAGTTCGTCTCTGGCCCGCTCCTTGCGGTAGACGTTCTCGATGTTGGGGATCACCTGGGTCTCCATAAACCGCTTGATAAAGGTGGATTTGCCGGTGCGGACCGGCCCCACCACGCCAATGTAGATATCCCCCGCGGTGCGGGTGGCGATATTCTGATAGATCGTGGTATTCATAGCATCCCGTCCTTTTTCCGCTCCATAGTCTTGTTCCACTCTATGTCCGCCGGGGCCAAAGTATGACGGCCCGTCTGTTTTTGTGGAAGATGCATAAAAACGGCCCGCGGTTTTTTCACCTCTTAGGTGGAATCCTGTATTTACACCTTTGATTTAGCATGGTAAACTACTAATGAATTAAATGAGCGGAACGCCGCTCCGATTTGGAGGATGAGACGATGAAACAGATGAAAAAGGTATGGGCCCTGCTGCTGGCCCTGGCCATGACGGCCTCCCTGGCCGCCTGCGGCGCCAAGGAGGAGACCCCCGCCGCCCCGCAGACCGGGGACGACAGCCAGACGGAGCAGAGCGACCTTGCCTACATCCAGGAAAAAGGCACGCTGGTGGTGGGCATCACCGAGTTTGAGCCCATGGACTATCAGGACGAGAGCGGCAACTGGATCGGCTTTGACGCCGACATGGCCAAGGCCTTTGCCGAGAGCCTGGGCGTGAAGGCGGAATTCCAGATCATCGACTGGGACAACAAGGTGTTCGAGCTGGACGGCAAGACCATCGACGTGGTGTGGAACGGCATGACCCTCACCGACGAGGTGACCTCCGCCATGGAGTGCTCCAACGCCTATTGCAACAACGCCCAAGTGGTGATCGTCCCCGCCGCCGTGGCTGACCAGTATCAGGACGTGGACAGCGTGAAGGACCTGGCCTTCGCCGTGGAGTCCGGCTCCGCCGGCAAGGCGGAGGTGGAGGCCCTGGGCGCCTCCTTCACCGAGGTGGCCGACCAGGCCACCGCCCTGCTGGAGGTCTCCTCCGGCACCGCCGGCGCCGCCGTGATCGACTCCCTGATGGCCGCCGCCATGGTGGGCGAGGGCACCAGCTACGCCGACCTCACCTACACCGTGGGGCTGAACAGCGAGGAGTACGGCGTGGGCTTCCGGAAGGGCTCCGACCTGGCCGCCGCGCTGAACGACTTCTTCCGCTCCAGCTATGCCGACGGCACCATGCTGGAGATTGCCGAGACTTACGGCGTACAGGCCGCCGTCATTGAGCAGTGAGCCTCCCCCTGGAGGCGTCACCAGAAAGCAGAGGGCTGCGGCCCTCTGCTTTCAGCCGGTTTATCAAAGAAAGATAGGTGGAATCACGGCCATGTTTCTGACTGTTCTCGGCGCTTTGAACGTGGGCTTCCTGCAGACGCTGAAGCTGTTTGCGGTGACGCTCATCGGCGCGGTCCCCCTGGGACTGCTGGTTGCCTTCGGCTCCATGAGCCGCTTCTCGCCCCTGCGCTACCTGACCAAGCTGGTGGTCTGGGTCATCCGCGGCACACCGCTGATGCTTCAGCTCATCATCATCTACTACATACCCGGCCGGGTCATGGGAGCCAGTCCCTGGGGCAGCGGCGAGGGCGGCCGGTTTTTGGCCTCCGCCATCGCCTTCATCATCAACTACTCCTGCTACTTCTCCGAGATCTACCGGGGCGGCATCCAGGGCGTGCCCGTGGGCCAGCAGGAGGCGGGCCAGGTACTGGGCATGACCAAGGACCAGATCTTCTTCAAGATCACGCTGTTACAGATGGTCAAGCGCATCGTGCCCCCCATGTCCAATGAGATCATTACCCTGGTGAAGGACACCTCCATCGCCCGCATCATCTCCATGCAGGAGCTGATCTGGGCGGGCTACGCCTTCCTGAAGGGGTCCCACGGCTACTCCGGGCTGATCTGGCCCCTGTTCTTCACCGGCGTTTACTACCTGCTGTTCAACGGCGTCCTCACCCTGTTCTTCGGCTGGGTGGAGCGCAAGCTGGACTTTTTCCGATAAAGGAGGCGCGGACATGTCCATTCTGGAAGTCAATCACATCGAAAAGCGATTCGGCGCCACCCAGGTCCTCACCGACATCAGCTTCTCCCTGGAGGAGGGACAGGCCCTGTCCATCATCGGCTCCTCCGGCAGCGGGAAGACCACGCTCCTGCGGTGCCTGAACTTTTTGGAAAAGCCCGACAGCGGCGTGATCTCCGTCCGGGGCGAGACGCTGTTTGACGCGGCGGAGCCCAAGACCCAGCTGGAGAATGAAATCCGCAAAAAGCGGCTTCACTTCGGCTTGGTGTTCCAAAACTTCAACCTCTTCCCCCAGTACACCGCCCTGCAAAACGTCACTCTGGCCCGGGAGCTCCAGGCCAAGGAGCGGGGCGGCGAGAGCCGGGCGGACATCGCCGCCGCCGGAAGGGAACTGCTGGCCCAGATGGGCCTGGCGGACCGGGCGGACCACTACCCCCATCAGCTCTCCGGCGGCCAGCAGCAGCGGGTGGCCATCGCCCGGGCCCTGGCCCTGCACCCGGACATCCTCTGCTTTGACGAGCCCACCTCCGCCCTGGACCCGGAGCTCACCGGGGAGGTGCTGCGGGTGATCCGCAACCTGGCGGAGCAAAAAACCACCATGATCATCGTCACCCATGAGATGGCCTTCGCCCGGGATGTGGCGGACCAGCTGATCTTCATGGACGGCGGCCTCATCGTGGAACAGGGCGACCCCCGCCAGGTCATCGACCACCCCCGGGAGGAGCGGACCCGGCAGTTCCTCTCCCGCTACGCGGAGAACTGAGGCGGCGCCTGCACATAAAGAGCATTTCCATCCAGGGAACGCCGCAGAGGTTTCTTCTGCGGCGTTCCCTTTTCCGGTTGCCGCGGGGCAGGGAATGTGATATCCTATCAATAGATGAAGATTTTTCACCGAATTACAGGTTACAGAGGGAACGACGTATGAAAAAACATCGCGGGTGGTTACTCCTTGCGTTTGTCGCCGCGTTCTGCGCGGGGGCGGTTTGGCTGACATGGCAGGTCACAGCGGAATATCCTTCCCTGGGGGAACCCGTCTCTTACGCAGTGAATCAGGTAGAGGGGTTCGATTTGACGATTGAGGAACCGACCTGGTCGCCTTTCAAGGGGTACACCGTTCGGTGGTGCGTTGAAATGGATTCGGGGGAGGTCTATCGCTTTGCAAAAGAGGCGGACGCCCCCGAGCCGGTCTATCTCGAACGCTGCGTAGATGGCCAGTGGTTTCGCCTGGGATATTCGCAAGACGCCTTTTCCTTCAACACCATTTCCTTTGCCTTGGGCGGAGAGGAAAGCCACCGCTTCGAGGGCAGTCTTGTCCAGAAGTATCAGGCGTATGGGACGCGCTTGGAATCCGGGCAATACCGGGTCGTATTGGAACTGAACGCAGCGGATGGAACCCCTTGCTACCTGGCGGCGGAGTTTCCGATTGCGTAAATCACCCGTCCGAAAGCGCCCGGTCCGGCTGTCCCGGGAAGCGGCCCACATCCCGCCGGAGACGGCGGCACCTTGTTCCGGGCCGGCACAGGCATGGCAAAGAGGCTCCATCCGGTTGTGGATGGAGCCTCTTTTGCGGCTCTGAACGGCACAGCCGCCCGTCTCTTTCTCTACGCCCGTTTCCGGGGGATCAGCAGCAGCTTTTCCCGGGGAATGTCGCCCTCCCCCTCCAGCTGGTTGGCGGCCAGGATGGAGCCGATGGTGGTGTTGTAGGTCTTGGCCAGGTCCCAGGCGGTCTCCTGCTTTCCCAGGCACCGCAGCACCAGGGAGGGCGTCCCCGTCAGGTCTTTGGGGGCCTCCGTATCCAGCCGGGCGGCGGAGATGCACACCTTCTTCACCCGGGAGGCCGCCTCCACCCGGAAGTCCACCGGGAAGCGCACTTCGATGCCCCGGTCCCCCAGGCTGGCCTGGACCTCCTCGGTGCAGGCGGCGCGGGCGGTGACCCGGCACCCCTCCGGCAGCTCCAACTGGCAGCCGGCTTCAATGCACCGCTCCGCCACCAGGGGCACGCCCCCCTCGTCCAGATACAACGCCCGGACGGTGACGCCGGTGCGGAGGGTCACGCTGTCCCCCTCCCTGCTCACCTGGACGCCGCCGCAGGACGCCTCCACCGTCAAAATGGAGTCCGCCACCACGCCGATCTCCAGCACCTCCCGGAGGGTCTGCCGCCGGGTCAGCTTCTCCCGGAAGCTGGTGAGGCTCACCGGCTGGGCGTCGTAGGTCATGTCGTAGGCCGTGGAGTAGAGGTCGCTCAAAAGGGTCAGCTCCTGCTCCTCCCGCAGCAGCGCCGTGGCGTGGAAGTACAGCGTCACCGCGATCTGCCGCCCCTCGGCGTCGTCGCCGTCGATTTGGAGGTCCGTTCCCGTCAGTTGCAGCTCCAAGTCCGCGGCGGCGTTCTCCGGCGCCCCCTCCACCTCCATGATCTGGGAGAAGGGCAGCTCCGCCGAGGCGGCGCAGCACTGCCCCTGGTGGGTGCGGTAGAGGAGGGTGACGGCGAACAGCCCCTTGAAGATCAGCTTGCTGCCCACGATCTTGGTCTCCGTCACCGTGCCGCAGACCCGGCTGCTCAGCAGCTCCGCCGCCCCCTCCCGGCCCGGGGAGAGATTCATCTCCTCGGAGAAGGTGAAGTCCTTCTCCGCGATATGGGTGAGTAAAATGGCATGCTGCTGCTCCTGGCGCTTCTCCACGCACAGAGCGGGCTCCGCCTCCGTGTCGGCGCAGAAGGCCATGGCGCAGCGCTGGTAGCCTGTGACAGTAGTGACCAGCTTGCAGTGAGTGAAGACCTTTCTGGGGTTGAGCATCCGGGTCTCCAGAAACTCCGTCTCCGTCTCTGCGGACAGGTACTGGCACCCCGGCAGGGCGCGGCTGTCGCTCTCCACGGTGAAGGGGACGGCGAATTCCAGGGTGCGGATGCCCCCCTCCCCGTCCGGGGTGTACAGCACCGTCACCCGCACCGTCCCGGAGATCTCCGCCTTCCCGTCCCGCAGCTCCCGGCTGTGGAGGAAGACCTTCCCCTCCGTCTCGATGATCCGCGCGATATCGGGGCAGTAGTCCGGCACGATGGTCTCCGCCGTCTCCTCCTGGGTCAAAGTCAGCTCACCGCCTGTCTCATAGGCGTCCAGGCTTGTTTTTTTCAATTCCAGTTCCATCACGAGGCCCTTCCTTTCCCGGCTGTATCGTCCATGCCATACTCTATGCCGGCGTCCGGGCCGTTATGACCGGGTTTCGGGTCAGACGGCGGGTTTGATGCCAAACAGCCGCCGCAAAATACCCCGCAGAGCCTTCGGTGATTTCCAGACCACGATGTTCATAAGAAATACTCCTTTCTAACGCCTACAGCAGGCGCAGCCGCACCCGATCAGCAAAAACGCCACCAGAAACAGCAGAGCGCCCACCGGAAAGATCGCCGCGATCAAGATGCCCGATCCCAGCGCCACGCCGCAGACACCCAGAATCCAGCAGCCTCCTCCGCCTCGAAACATGGGCCAACGCCTCCTTTCCTCTGCCTCAGTATATACGCCGCCGCCTGTCCCGGGTGCCAAAAAAAAGACCGCCGGGCGCAATGCGTCCGGCGGCGGTCTCATTTCTTGCCCTCCTGCCAGTCCCTGAGGGGCTTTAGCTCCTCGTGGAGCCGCAGGTAGCTCTCGTGGCGGCTCTTCTGGATGTCCCCCCGGCGGAGGGCCTCCAGCACGGCGCAGCCCTTCTCCCGGGTGTGGCTGCACCCCACGAAGCGGCAGTCCCCCAGGTAGGGGGCGAACTCCCGAAAGGTCTCCGGCAGGCGGTGCTTCAGCTCCAGATTCAGCTCCTCCGTCTCGAAGGAGGAAAAGCCCGGGGAGTCCATCACCTCCGCCCCGCAGGAGAGGCGGTAGAGCTCCACGTGGCGGGTGGTGTGCCGCCCCCGGCCCAGGGCGTCGCTGACCGTCCCCACCTGTAGGTGGAAGTCCGGGTCCAGGGCATTCAAAATGCTGGATTTCCCCACGCCCGAATTCCCTGTAAAGGCGGATAGCTTTCCAGAGATCAGGGGGATCAGGGCCTCCATTCCCTCCCCGGTCTCCGCGCTGATGCGGAGGGTGGGGAAGCCGGCGGCGCGGTAGATTGTATAGAGATCATCGGCGCTGTCCAGATCGCACTTGTTCAGCAGCACCACCACCTCGCACCCCTTCAGGGCCGCGATGGCCGCCACCCGGTCGATGAGGAAGGGGTCCGTCCGGGGCACGGCGGCGGAGGCGATGACCACCAATTGGTCGATGTTGGCCACGGCGGGCCGGAGGAAGGCGTTGCGCCGGGGGAGAATCCGCTCCACGAAGCCCTCTCCGTTCCCCAGCTCCCGGACCTCTACCCGGTCCCCCACCAGGGGGGAGATCCCCTCCTTCCGGAACCGGCCTCTGGCCCGGCAGGTGAGGACCTCCTCCCCGGTATTCACATAGTAAAAGCCGCTGAGGGCCTTTTGAATCCGTCCTTCCGCCATGGCTCCTCCCCTATTCAAACAGCGTCTCGCCGCCCTGGCCCTGGTCCAGCGCCCCGTCGAAGTACACCCGGATGTTCTTGGTGCCGCTTCCGGTGAGGGATACCCGCACCTGCCCGTCGGCGCTGCGCACCGTCTCGTCGTACTGGGGCTCCGTCTCGTTGCCCACGTACACCTGCACGTGGATGGTCTCCCGCCCGTCCTGGGGCAGGTCGAAGTACTGGACGATGTTCACGCTGGCCAGGCCGGAGCTGACCTGGAACTTGATGGTGTCGCCCTCCTGGTACATTTCGTTGACCGGAATACTCTGCCAGATGATCTGGCCGCCGGGCTTATCGCTGTCCGCCATGGTGACGTCGGTGGCGGCGTCGCATTTCAAGCCGATGCCCGCCAACTGGGAGAGGGCGGTCTCCAAGGTCATGCCCACAAACTGAGGCGCCGGGTACTCTTTGATCTCCGGCCCCTTACTCACCACCATGCGGATGGTGTCCCCCTTTTTCAGCGGCTCTCCCGCGGCGGGAGAGGTGGAGATGATGAAATTCGCAGTCACCTCGTCGCTGTAGACGTACTCCTCCTCCGTCGGCCTCTCGATACTCAGGTCATACTGCTCTTTGAGGGTACGAAGCGCCACTTCGGCCTGGGCCACCGTCTGATTGGTGACGTCGATCATCTCGCCCACGTCCTCTCCGGCGCTGATCCACACCTGGATCACGGTGTTCTCGCCCTTGCGGTACTCCCCGGCAGCAGGCTCCTGCCGGGCGATGGTGTTCTCCGGGTGGTCGCTGAACACAGTGCCCATCTCTTTGATCTCAAAGATGCCGGAGACCTCCGGCATGGCCAGGGCCTCCTCCACGGTCTTGTCCAGCACGCTGGGCACCACGTACTGCTCCTGCACGGGGCTGCCGAAGGAGCCCAGGATGCTGCGGAACAGTACCGCCACCAGCGCCAGCGCCAGCACCACCGCGGCGCCGATCAGCACGGTTCTGCCCCGGCCGCCCGGGCGGGCGGGCTCGTCATAACCGTCGTAGTCCCGCCGGTGCTCCCGGGGCGGGGCGGGCCGAGAGCCGCCCTGGCCGCCGGTGTGGGCCGCCGCGGTCCGCAGCAGCTGGGTGGGCTCGTCGGTCTCCTCCGGCCGCAGGTCGGAGAGCTCGAACTCCAGGTTCACGCCGGGGTTTTTCCGGAAGGCCTCCAGGTCGGCGATCATGGCGTCGGCGGAGGGATACCGCCGCTCCAGGTCCGGCGCCATAGCCTTCATGCAGATCAGCTCCAGCTGCTCCGGAATCTCCGAATTGATCTCCCGGGGCGCCAGAGGGATGGAGCTCAGGTGCTGGATGGCCACGGACACGGCGGAGTCCCCCTCGAAGGGCAGCCGCCCCGCCAGCATCTCGTAGAGCACCACGCCGGCGGAGTAGATGTCGCTGCGGGCGTCGGTGCGGTCCCCCCGGGCCTGCTCCGGCGAGATATAGTGGACGGAGCCCAGGGCCTCCTGGGTCAGGGTCTGGGAGGCGTTTTCCAGGCAGGCGATGCCGAAGTCGGCCACCTTCACGCTGCCGTCCCGCAGCACCATGATGTTCTGGGGCTTGATGTCCCGGTGGACGATGCCCCGGCTGTGGGCGTGGGACAGCCCCCGCATGATCTGGGTGATGAAGTGCAGGGACTCCCGCCAGTTCAGCTGGCCCCGCTTCTCCATGTACTGCTTCAGGGTGATGCCGTCGATCAGCTCCATGACGATATACTCCGTGTCGCCGCCCCGGGACACGTCGTACACCGACACGATGTTGGGGTGGGAGAGCTGGGCGACGGCCTGGGACTCCGCGTTGAAGCGGCGGCGGAAGTCCTCGTCCTGTGCCAAATCCGCCTTCAGGATTTTCACCGCCACCAGGCGGTTGAGACGATGGCACTTCGCCTTGTAGACCACCGCCATGCCGCCGGTGCCGATGCGCTCCAGAATCTCATAGCGGTTGTCCAGCATTTTTCCGATATAGTTGTCCATCCGTCTCCCCCCTTTACAGCTTCTTCAGCAGGACCGCCGTCACGTTGTCCGGTGCCCCGCGGCTTTTGGAAATGGCCAGCAGGCGGTTCAGGCAGGTCTCCGCCCCCTCGCCGTGGATGACTTCAAAGAGCATTTCCTGGTCCGTCACGGTGTCGATGAGGCCGTCCGTGCACAGCAGCAAAAACTCCCCCGCCGCCAGGTGGCACAAATAGCCGTCGCATTCCACCGCCTCGTCGGGGCCCAGGGCCCGGGTGATGAGGTTGCGGTTGGGGTGGCGGCGGGCCTCCTCGGCGGTGATGTCCCCCCGGTCCACCATACTCTCCACCAGGGAGTGGTCCTTGGTAATGCGGGTGATGCCCGCCTCCGTGATGTGATAGGCCCGGCTGTCTCCCACGTTGAGGACGGCGGCGCCGTCGCCGTAGGTGACGGCAGAGACCAGGGTGGTTCCCATGTTGGCATAGGCCTCCGACTCCATGGCAGCCTCCCGGATGGCGCTGTTGGCCAAGGATGCAGCGTAGGAGGAGGCCTGGCGGAGCTGCTCCGGGCTCATGTCCGGCGTCAGCACCTTTTCCATCTCCGAGAGGAAGGTATCCACCGCGATGCGGCTGGCCATCTTCCCCCCGGCGGGGCCGCCCATGCCGTCGCACACCACGCAGATGGTGTGCCCGGAGGCGGTGTGCTCCCGGACGGCGTAGGCGTCCTGATTCTCCTTCCGGCAAAGACCCACGTCGGTCATGCCCCATACTTGTATCATTGGGAATCCTCCCCTTTCTGTGCCTCTTCCATGGCCTTGCGCCGCAGCTGTCCGCAGGAGGCGTCGATGTCGCCGCCCAGGCTCCGGCGGACGGTAGCGGTGACGCCTCGGGACTCCAGCCGCCGCTGGAACGCCGCCACCCGGCGGGAGGGCTTGAAGGGGCTCTCCACCACGTCGTTCAGCGGAATCAAATTCACATGGCCCGGCATCCCCCGGAGCTTTGAAGCGATCAGGTCCGCCTGGGCGTCGCTGTCGTTCACGCCGTCGATCATGGCGTATTCAAAGGAGATGCGCCTTCCGGTTTTGCGGAAATAGTCGTGGCAGGCGGCGAACAGCGCCTCCACGTCGTAGGCCCGGTTCACCGGCATGAGCCGGGAGCGGGTCTCGCTGTCCGGCGCGTGGAGGGACACGGACAGCGTCAGCTGCAAGCCCAGCTCCGCCAGGCGGCGGATGCCGGGGACCAGCCCGCAGGTGGACAGGGAGATGTGGCGCATCCCGATGTGCATCCCGTCCGGGTGGTTCACCAGCTCCAAAAACCGCAGCACGTTGTCCAGATTGTCCAGCGGCTCACCGATGCCCATCAGCACGATGTTGGAGACCTCCAGCCCGGCGTCCAGCTGGGTGAACAGCACCTGATCCAGCATTTCAGCAGGTGTCAAGTCCCGCACCTTGCCAGCCACGGTGGAGGCGCAGAAGGCGCAGCCCATCCGGCAGCCCACCTGAGAGGAGATGCACACCGTGTTGCCGTGGTGGTAGCGCATCAGCACGGACTCGATGCAGTTGCCGTCCGCCAGCTCCCAGAGGTATTTGATGGTGCCGTCCTGACGGGAGACCTGCTTCCGGGCCACGGTGGGCACCGTCAGGACGCAGGTTGCGCGCAGCTTCTCCCGCAGGGGCTTGGAGAGGTTGCTCATCTCGTCGAAGCTCCGGGCCCCCTTGTGCAGCCAGGTGAACACCTGTTTGCCCCGGAAGGCCGGCTCCCCCAAATCCCCCATCCAGTCCGTCAGCTCCGAAAGGGTCATGGATTTCAAATCATACATACGGGTCCTCTCATGGATGCCGCACCATGCGGCAGATGTAAAAACCGTCGGTGGCGTGGCGCTGGGGCCACAGCGTCACCGCGCCGTCCGTCTTCCCCACCGGCTCCGGCAGGGTGAAGGGGTCCTTGGAAAAATCCGGGTGCTCCGCCAGAAAGGCCGCCGTCACCTGCTCGTTCTCCTCCGGCAGGATGGTGCAGGTGGAGTACACCAGCACGCCGCCGGGCCGCACGCAGGTGGCGGCGCTGTCCAGAATGGCCGTCTGCACCACCGGCAGCGCCAGCAGGTCGTCGGGCCGCTTGTAGCGGGCGTCCGGCTTCTTGCGGATGATGCCCAGCCCCGAGCAGGGGGCGTCCACCAGCACGGTGTCGAAGGCCTCCCGCCAGGCGGGGCGGGCCTCCCGGCCGTCCGCCGCCTCCGTTTGGACGGAGGTGAGGCCCAGCCGAGCCGCCCCCTCCCGGATACGCACCAGCTTGTTCTCGTGGAGGTCGCAGGCCAGCACCTCTCCCCGGTCCTCCACGGCGAAGGCGGCGGAGAAGGACTTGCCCCCCGGGGCAGCGCACACGTCCAGCACCCGCTGGCCCGGGCGGATGCCGGCGGCCAGGGACACCAGCCGGGCGGCGGGGTCCTGCACCAGGAACAGCCCCTCCCGGAAGGCGGGCAGCGCCGCCAGGTCCCCCGTGCCGGACAGCTCCAGGCACCCGGGCACCCAAGCGTGCGCCCGGACGCTCACGCCCTCCTCCGCCAGCCGGGCGGCCAGGGCCTCCGGCGTGGTTTTCAGAGGGTTCGCCTGGACCGTCAGGGGGGCCACCCCGTTGTCCAGAGCCAGGAAGGCCTCCGCCTCCTTCCGGCCCAGCAGGGCCAGCAGCCGCTTCACCAGCCACTTGGGATGGCTGTAGCGGATGGAGAGCGCCTTCTCCGCGTCCCCTTCCGGGACGGGGGGCAGCGTCTGCTTGTTCCGGGAGAGCTTGCGGAGCACGGCGTTGACCAGTCCCGCGGCCTGCCCCCGTTTGCACTGCTTGGCTAGCTCCACGGACTCGTTCACCGCGGCGCTGTCCGGCACCTTGTCCAAAAACAGAATCTGATAGGCTCCCAGGCGCAGAATGTCCAGCAGCGGCGGCTGCAAATGGTCCGGCCGCTGGGAGCAGTAGGCGCCGATGTAGTGGTCCAGCAGCATCCGGTTTTGCAGGACGCCGTAGACCATGCGGCTGCACAGCGCCGCGTCGGCGCCGGAGAGGCCGTCCCGGCCCAGCTGGGCCTTCAGGGCGGCATCCGCCCAGGCCCCGTGGGTCCGGCAGCTCACCAGCACCCGCAGGGCGGTCATCCGGGCAGGACTGCTCATTCCCGGCCACCTCCCCGGCGGCCGTTGCGGCCCAGGAAGATCAGCACGAAGCGCAGCAGCTGGAGGGCGGACATCAGCAGCGCCGCCACGTAGGTCATGGCCGCCGCCCGCAGCACCTTCCTGGCCCCGACGGTCTCCTCCTCGTCCAGCAGCCCTCCGCCCTGAATGGTCTCAATGGCCCGGGCCGAGGCGTTGAACTCCACCGGCAGCGTCACCAGCTGGAAGACCGTGGTGAGGGAGAACAGCACAATGCCCACCAGAAACAGCATCTGGCTGTAGAGCAGCATCCCGGCCAGCAGCAGGATAAAGGAGAACTTGGACCCGATCTGGGTGGCGGGGATGATGGCGCTGCGCAGGCGGACGGGGCCGTAGTTCTCGGCGTACTGCACGGCGTGGCCCGCCTCGTGGGCCGCCACGCCCACCGCCGCAATGGTGGGGGCGCCGTACACGTCCTCCGAGAGATAGATGGTGTTGTCCCGGGGGTCGTAGTGGTCCGACAGGTGCCCCCGGCAGGGGCGGATGGGCACATCGTACACCCCGTGGGCCCGCAGCACCGCCTCCGCCGCCTGGGCGCCGGTGAGGCGGCGGCGGTTCGTCACGCCGCTGTAGCGCCGGAAGTTGCCGCTGACCTGGGCCTGGGCCCAGAGGGAGAGCAGCAGCACCGGAATCAGCAGCAGCACGTAGAGATTGTTGGCCAGAAAGTCGCCGTAGCCATAGGCATAATAAGGCATGTGATCTCCTCGATTCAAACTGGAATGGGGTGGCCCAGCAGATAGGCGGCGGCGCTCATCCGCCGGCCCCCCTGGGCCTGGAGCTCCAGCACCCGCAGCACCTTGCCGTCGCCGCAGGCGATGTCGATTCCCGGCTTCCCCGCCGCCAGGATGGTCCCGGGCCGGGCGGCGGTGTCCGCTCCCGTCTCCCGGACGGCGTAGAGCTTGACGGTCTCGCCGCCGATGACGCCGGTGGTGGCGCAGGGCCAGGGGATCAGCCCCCGGACCTGGCAGGCCACGGCGTGGGCGCTCCGCGTCCAGTCCACGGGGGACATCTCCCGGGAGAGCATGGAGGCGTAGGTCGCCTGGGCCCCGTCCTGGGGGGTCCGGGCGGCGGTGCCCGCCGCCAGCGATGCCACCGTCTCCGACAGGGCCTCCGCCCCCAGGGCCGCCAGGCGCTCCGTCAGGGACTGGGCGTCCTCCTCCGGCCCGATGGGGGTGGTCTTCTGCAAAATCACGTCGCCGGCGTCCAGCTCCTTCGCCATATACATGATGGAGACGCCGGTCTCCGCCTCCCCCTCCAGGACGGCCCAGTTGATGGGGGCGGCCCCCCGGTACTTGGGCAGCAGCGAGGAGTGGACGTTAATGGAGCCGTAGGGCGGGGCGCTCAAAATGTCCTCCGGCAGAATCCGGCCGTAGGCCGCCACCACGATCAGCTCCGGCGCCAGCGTCTCCACGATGCCCAGGGCCTCCCCGTCCCGCACCTTCAGGGGTTGGTAAACCGGGATATTTTGTGACAACGCATATTCCTTTACAGGGGAGAAAGCAAGCTTGTGTCCCCGGTTTTTGGGCTTGTCCGGCTGGGTGAAGACGCCGCAGAGGGTGTGGCCGTCCTCCACCAGGCGGCGCAGGGACGCCACGGCGAAGTCCGGGGTCCCCATAAACAGGATGCGCATGGGCTTACTCCCCTTCCCCCTCTTCCTGCTCCAGGTACTCCCGCAGCTCCTCCTCGGAGAGGAAGTGGTCGATATGTTCCGTGTACAGGTGGCCGTCCAGATGTTCGATCTCGTGGCAGAAGGCCCGGGCCGTCAGGTCCTCCCCCTCCGCCTCAAACCAGTCGCCGTTGCGGTCCTGAGCCCGGACCCGGACATGGCTGGGCCGGGTGACGATGCCCCACTTGCCGGGGACGCTGAGGCAGCCCTCCAGCCCGGTCTGCTCGCCGCTCTGCTCCACGATCTTCGGGTTCACCAGCTCTATATAGGTTCCGGCGTCCTCGTCCAGCACCAGGCACACCCGGCGCAGCACCCCCACCTGGGGGGCCGCCAGACCGGCACCGTTGGCCTCCGAAAGCGTCTCCTGCATGTCGTCCAGCAGCTCATGGAGCCGCTTGTTAAAGTCCGTCACCGGGCGGCAGACCTTTGTCAGGCACTCGTCTCCCTGTTCCACGATTTTGCGCAATGCCATTGTTTGACCTCCTCCGCTGCCTCACTCCATGGTGTTGCAGTCCACAAAAATATTCAATCCGCGGTTGACGCGGTCGTTTGCAAATTCCTTCAGCAGCAGGCTCACCCGCTCCCGGGCGGACCGGTCGTTCCGCCCCACCAGCACGCAGCGGTAGCGGTAGCGGTTGTTCACCTTCACCACCGGCGCCGGAGCGGGACCCAGCACCTCCGGCGGGTCGGCGCCCTCCTCCGGAAAGAGCTGGCGCAGCCGCTGGCGCACTCCCGCCGCCCCCCGCAGCACGTGCCCCTCCTCCCCGCCGGAGACGGTGAAGGTGAAGAGGTCCGCGAAGGGGGGATACCGCCGCAGCTGCCGCAGGCGGATCTCACTGTCGTAAAAGCCCTGGTAGTCCTGCCGGGCGGCGCACTGGATGACGTCGCTGCCCGGGGTGTAGGTCTGGATGACGGCCCGGCCCGTCTTCTCTCCCCGTCCCGCCCGGCCCACCACCTGAGTCAGCAGACTGAAAGTCCGCTCGGCGGCCCGGTAGTTGTCCAGGTACAAGGAGAGATCGGCGGAGAGGACCCCCACCAACGTCACGTTTTCAAAATCCAGCCCCTTGGCCACCATCTGGGTGCCCAGGAGGATGGGGATGCGCTCCTGCTCAAACCGGGCGAGCAGGGCCTCGTGACCGCCGGAGGCGGTGTCCGCGTCCATCCGGAGGATGCCCGTCTCGGGAAACAGCTCCCGCAGCTCCTCCTCCACCCGCTGGGTGCCGGCGCCCACGTGCTTCATGATGCCGCCGCAAACCGGACACCGCTCCCAGGCCCGCTGGGAGTGGCCGCAGTAGTGGCACATCAGCCGCCCGTTGGCGGAGTGGTAGGTCAGCGCCACGCTGCACCGGGGGCACTCCGGCACATGGCCGCACTCGCCGCACAGCAGCATCCGGCTGCTGCCCCGGCGATTCAAAAACAGAATGCTCTGCTCCCCCCGCCGGAGGTTCTCCTCCAGCTCCTGGCGGAGGACGGCGCCCACCAGCCCCGGGTTTCCCGCCCGGATTTCCTGGCGCAGGTCCGCCACCAGCACCCGGGGCATGGCCTGGGCATTGTAGCGCCGCCGCAGCAGCGCCCGGTGGTAGATGCCCTGCTCCGCCGCCCAGGCGGTCTCCACCGCGGGGGTGGCGGAGCCCAGGACCAGCGTGGCCTTGTCCCGGGCGCAGAGGTACTTGGCGATGTCCCGGGTGTGGTAGCGGGGCGGGTTTTCCGACTGGTAGCTGCTCTCCTGCTCCTCGTCCAGAATCACCAGTCCAAGCCGATCCAGCGGGGCGAACACGGCGGAGCGGGTGCCCAGTACCACCTGGACCTCTCCCCGGCGGATGCGCTTCCACTGGTCGTAGCGCTCCGTCAGCCGCAGGCCGCTGTGAAGCATGGCCGCCCGGCTGCCGAAATAAGAGGAAAACAGCCGCATCATCTGCGGCGTCAGCACGATCTCCGGCACCAGGACCATGGCCTGCTTCCCCTGGTTCAGTATTTCCTGAACCAGCCGAAGATAGACCTGGGTCTTTCCACTGCCGGTGACTCCCTGGAGCAATACCGCCTCCGGCGTGGGCCGCCGGGTGAGGTCCAGGATCTGCCCAAAGGCCGCCTGCTGCTCCTCATTCAGGAGAATCGGCGGCCCCGGCTCCACCGGCTTGGGCGGAGGCAGCCGCAGCGCCTCCTCCTCAGAAAAGGACACGAGTCCCCGCTTCTCCATGGCCCGCAGGGTCTGCATGGAGGCCCCGGTGAAATAGCACACCTCCGCCGCGGAGAGCCGCCCGGCGGAGGAGAGCAGCCGCACCACCTCGTAGCGCTGGGGGGCGGAGCGGCGCTTCGCCTCCGTCAGGGCCAGGGCCTCCTCGGCGTCCATGGCCAGCTCCGCCATGCGGCGCTTCTTGTCCGTCAGTTTCCGCTTGGCGGCGGTGTCCTCCCGGACCAGGCCCGCCTGCCGCATGGCCTTCAAAACGCCCTCTGTCTCCGGTCCGCAGGCGGCGCGGAGGGCCTCCAGCCCGGCGGTGCCCCCCGCCGCCCGCAGCGCCTCCGCCACCGCCCCGGCGCCCCGGACGGCGGCAAGGCGGTCCTCGTCCGCATCCGGCGCCAGGGTCCAGAGGGTTTGGAAGCGGTACCACAGCCCCGCGGGCAGGATGGTCTTCACCGCCTCGAAGAGGGTGCAGAAATACCGCTGGCGCATCCACAGGGCCAGGGCGATGCCCCGGCCGTCCAGCACCGGCTCCTCGTCCAGCACGGCGCACAGGGGCTTGAGCCCCGGCAGCTGGTCGCCGTCCCCGGCGGCCAGGACCATGCCCTCCGAGAGCCGGTTGCCCCGGCCAAAGGGCACCGTCACCCGCACGCCGGGCACCGCCGCCGCACGCAGCGCCGGGGGCACCAGATAGTCGTAGGGCTTATCAATGGAATAGGGCGCGGCGCTGACCGCGACTTTTACAATCCAAGCGGTCTCCATGCCTCGCCCCTCCTTCAGCGGTCCTTACTCGTTGATCTCCTCGACGGTCAAATCCATGGTCCGGGCGTCCAGCTTGCCCTCCGCCACCTCGTGGATGGCCAGGGTCACGGGTTTTTCATCCAGGTGGAACTCCTCCATCTCGGCGGTCTCGGCGATCTGGCGGGCCCGGCGGGCCACCACGTTCACCAGCATATAACGGTTGGGGACATAGCTTGTCAGCTTGTTCATCGCGGGATACAGCATCATAATAATCAACTTCCTATCCGCCGTCTTCGGCTCAATCTTGATGGACCGGCGCTTCACCGGCCGCTGATGATCTCCATGCGCTCCTTGGGCTTGCAGTGCTCCGCCGTCATGATGGCGTCCAGCTCCCGCACCGCGTTCTCCACGGTGTCGTTGATGACGAAGTAATCGTAGGTGTGGGCGGTCTGAAATTCCACCTTGGCCCGGAGGAGGCGCTTTTGAATCTTCTCCTGGCTGTCGGTGCCCCGCTCCGTCAGCCGCCGCTCCAGCTCCGCCCAGCTGGGGGGGGCGATGAAGATGCGCACCACGTCGGGCCGCTTGCCGGTGACCTGAATGGCCCCCTGCACCTCGATGTCCAAAATCACGTCCTTGCCTTGGTTCATGGCGGTGTCCACATACTTTTTGGGGGTGCCGTAGAAGTTGCCCACATACTCCGCGTACTCCAGGAACTCGTCGTTGACGATCCACTTGCGGAAGGTGTCCACATCCAGGAAATGGTAGTGGACGCCGTTCTCCTCCCCGGGACGGGGATCCCGGGTGGTGGCGGAGACGGAGAAATAGACGTTGCCCCGCTTTTCCAGCAGGGCGCTGAGCACCGTGCTCTTTCCGACCCCGGAGGGGCCGGAGATGATGAAGGTCTTCCCTCTTCTCATGGCTGTTCGCTCTCCTCTGTACGTTCATGGGCCGCCCGCCCGCCGAACTTCTCCGGCGGCAGGGCCGACAGGATGACATGGTCGCTGTCCATGATGAAGATGGACGCGGTCTTGCGGCCATAGGTGGCGTCAATCAGCATGCCCCGCTCCCGGGTCTCCTGAATCATGCGCTTGATGGGGGCGGAATCCGGGCTGACGATGGCCACCAGCCGCTCCTGGCTGACCAGATTTCCAAAACCGATATTGATGAGATTCATGGCTCACTCCACATTCTGGACCTGCTCCCGCATCTTCTCCACCTCGGCCTTCAGCCCCACCACCACCTGGGCGATGGAGACGTCGCTGCACTTGGAGCCGATGGTGTTGGACTCCCGGTTGACCTCCTGGATGAGGAAGTCCATCTTCCGCCCCATGGGCGCGTCGGAGCGCAGCATGGCGCGCAGCTGGGAGACGTGGCTGCGCAGGCGGACGGTCTCCTCGTCCACGGCCACCTTGTCGGCGTAGACGGCGGCCTCCATCAGGATGCGCTGGGGGTCGATGGCGGTGCTCTGCAGCACCTCCTGCATCCGGGCCGTCAGCTTCTTGCGGTACTCCGCCACCGTCTCCGGGGACCGGGCCTCCACCTGAGCGGTGTAGTCCTCGATGGCGGTGAGGCGGCCTGCGATGTCCTCCGCCAGCTTCTCCCCCTCCACGGCCCGCATGGCGTTATAGGCCGCCAGGGCCTCGTCCAGCACAGCGCAGAGGTCCGCGGTGACGGTCTCCAAATCCTCCTCCGCCTTGGTGACGGTGAGGACGTCCGGGAAGCGGGCCAGGACCTCCGGCGTCAGCCGGTAGGCGGCGGGGCCGCAGAACTCCGCCAGCTCATTCAGGGCGGCGGCGTACTGGGCCGCCAGCTCCCGGTTGACGCGGACCTGCTCCACGTCGGCGGCGGTGGCGTCCACCGTGATATAGACGTCCACCTTTCCCCGGGAGATGGCCGCCTGGACCCGCTGCTTCACCGCATCCTCGGCGAAGACGTACATCCGGGGCATTTTCACGGTGCAGTCCAGGTAGCGGTTGTTGACGGAGCGGACCTCCACGGTGATGTCCCGCTGGCCCCGCAGCTCCCTCGCCCGGCCGTAGCCGGTCATGCTCTTAATCATGGCATTCCCTCTCCTTCCGTCCCCGCTCCGCCGGGAAATCCCGGCCCCGCAGGGACGTTTGACCTTCCAACTCTTTCAAAAAACGGCGGACGGTACCCCGCCGCCCCCTCAGCAGCAGAGGAAATACCCGCCGCCGTTGCACAGGGAGTACAGACAGCACAGCGTCAGGCAGGGGTTGCCCCCGCACAGATCCGTGCCGAAGGCCCCGCCGCCGGGGCGGTAGGCCGTCTGGGTGCCCCGCTCCATGAACTCCAGGGCCTGGCGGTACTCCCCGTTGCCCGGGTCCATCTGGCAGGCCGTCTGGTAGTAGCGCTTGGCCTCGTCTAGCCAGCCCCGGCGGTAGCACACCGCCCCCCGCAGGAAGTTCCACTCCGCGTTGTGGTCGCTGTAGTTGGCCAGCAGCGCCTCCGCCCGGCTGAGGTCGCCGGAGTTGATGGCGATGCGGACCTGCTGGAGCACGGAGGACCCGGAGGCGCCGCCGTAGGAGCGGTACTGGCCGTAGGGCCGGTACGCGCCGCCGCCCGGATAGGCGGAGCCGGAGGCGCCGCCCTGGCCGCCGCCGCTGCGGGCCTTGGTGATCTGCTCGTAGGCGGCGTTGATCTCCTTCATCTTCTCCTGGGCGAGGTCGGCCAGGGGGTTGTCATGGTAGTTGTCGGGATGGTACTTCCTGGCAAGCTCCCGGTAAGCCCGTTTCACTTCTTCGTCTGTTGCGGTCTCCGGTACGCCCAGGACCTGATAGGGATCGTTCATGCGGTTTCCTCACTCTTGTGTTTCTTTCTCTCCCCAGCCCGCTGGAGGGAATGGAAGGTCCCGTCCAGCACCGCCCTGCCCACGTGGAAGAGGCCGGTGTAGAAGGTCGCCTCCAGGATCGGCGTCCAGACGCCGAAGTCCCAGAGCTCGTAGGCGGTGGCCATCATGTGGATGGAGTGGTCCAGCGTGGCGGTGAAGGCCAGGCGGCTCTCCGCCGTCCACGCCCCATCCGTCAGGCCGAAGCGCAGCGCCACAGGGTTGTAAGCGCCGGAGACGGCGTCCTCCCGCAGATCGTCCGCCGCGTCCACCAGATACACCCACCGGCCCAGGTGGTAGAGAAGCTGCTCCAGCACCCGCCGCCGCACCGGGTCCCCGATCTCCCCGGCGGCGGCCCCCAGCAGCGACGCAAAGGCGTCCGCCGCCCGGTCCATGGACGGGCACCGCTCCGCCTCCAGCTCCGCCAGCAGCCGCAGCTGGCGCCGGGTGCCCTCGTCAAAGGCGGGCCGGGCCGCCGCGGCCTTCCGGTAGGCGGACTCCAGCACGGCGGAGAGGCCCCGGTATTTCAATCCGTGGAGCCAGTCGTGGTCCGCAACCCCGTCCCGCAGCTGCCAATAGGCCAAAATCACGCTCTCGTCCGCCGCCAGGGCCAGGGCCTCGTCCGTTTCCAGATAGTCTCGCCGCCGCAGGGGACTTGCAAAGCACCGCTCGCGCCGGAGGGCGCCCTCCTCCCTGCCGGTGAGGAGAATGGCCAGATACGTGAAATCGTAATTCAGGATGAACCGGGCCGCGGCGCCGTACCGCCGGCCCAGGGTGTGGCACAGCCCGCAGTACATCCGGCGGAACCGCTCCGTCTCCGCTTCCGCCAAAGCGCCCATGGGGGGCCGCACATACCCGTACATCCGCCCCTCAGAACAGCCGGACGATGGTGAAGGACAGCCCGCCCCGGGCCCGCAGCCGCCGGTCATAGGCCACCGCCGCGGCGATGCCGGCCGCAAAGCCGGCCACCGCCACGAAGTACTGTACCCCCACGCGGGCGGTGAGCAGGGCCGTCACCAGATAGCCCAGCAAAAACAGCACCACCGGCGTCAGATACACCAGCGCCACAATGCGCAGCATCTTCTTGGTATCGCTCTCCACCACCACCTTCTGACCCGGGCGGGCGTCGATGGGGTTGGCGGCCTTGGCGTGCACCGCCGCGCCGGTGACGCCGCAGCCGGCGCACTCCTCGCAGTCGTGGCCGCAGGCGGACTTCCGGGGGACGGAGATCTCCGCATACCGGGCGTCTAAAATTCGTTCAACCGTTGCAATCTGGGTCATGTTTTCTCTCCTGTGTCATTCCGCCGGAACGTCTCCCGGCTCTGCGGTCCCCGGGTCCGGGGGCTCCGGCTCCCCGGAGTCCCGAATGGTGACCTGAATCTCATACGTGCCGGAAATCCCCACGTCCCCGCCAAAGGTGCTCTCAATGACGGCGGGCACGGTGTAGGTGCCGAGGGCGGCGCCGTAGCCGCTCAAATCCGCCACCACGGTCAAGTCCGCGCCGGTGACGGCGGACACGTCCGCTGTGGTGCCGAAGAGGCTGACGGTCATCTCCGATGTGAGGATGTCCACCGCCCGGCCCTCCGGCAAATTCTCATACCGGAAGCGGTCCGTGACCACCTGTCCGGCGGCCATGTCCCGGAAGGAAATCTGCAGCGTGGCCCGGGTGACGCCGCTGAGGTTTTGGCAGCCCTCGGGGACGGTGATGGGATAGAAATAGGTGCCGGTGCCCTTCTTTTGCAGCGCCAGCAGGTCGAAGCTGTCCAGCGTGATGCTCTCCACGTCCCGGAGCTGCTTGGCGTCGCCGGAGACGGTGATGGTCTCGGGGCTGATGGTGTAGCTCACGTTCCGCTCCCGGGCGCCGGGGGCGTCGGCGAAGTCCATCCGCAGCCGCAGCTCCTTGGTGACGAACACCGGGAGGGTGGCCTGGATGGTGTCCGTCTCCGGACGGATGCCGGCGGAGGGCAGCTCGTTGTCCTGCTCGTCGTAGAACCGGATGGGCAGGTCCTGGACCACGGTCTCCTCGGCGTCGGTGCCGATGTCGAAGATGACCTTGGCGTAGCTCACGGGGTCGATGTCCTCCATCTGTCCCTCGATGTCCAGTTCGGTCCTGGACAATTGGACCTGACCGGCGGAGAAGCCCTCGGCCACGTTGCCCGAGAGCTCGCAGCGCACCTCCACGGTGCGGCTGTACAGCTCGCTGACGTTCACCGTGGCGCTGTAGATGCTGGCGTCCTTCCGGGTGATGGCGTCGTTCATAAATTTTCGGTCCAGATAGGTCACCTTGTAGCCCACGCTCTGGACCCCCGCGGCCTCCACGTTGTTCAAATCCACATAGACCCGGATATCGGACCGGTCCAGATTGGAGATCAGCCACCGGGTGCCCTCCAGGGTCAGGTCGATGGTGGCGTCGGTGCCCTCCTCCAGCAGCATCAGCCCCCGGTCCGTCAGGCTGCTCTCGCCGGTGTACTCAATGGGGATGTCCGTGATGGTGCGCTCCACCAGGCGGGGGGTGCCGTTGTTGCTGGTCATGTCCACAAAGAGCCAGATGGCGCAGGCCACCAGAACGGACAGCGCGATATAAAACGCCTTCCGCCGGCCCATCTTCTCACCGTTCATCGTCCGCACCTCCGCTCTTCTTGGTGCGCAGCAGATTCAGCAGCGGGAATCTCTGCTTGTCCTCCCCGTCCTCTTCCTGGGGCAGCAGCTCGTTGCGCAGCAGGTTCTCCAGGGTCTCCGGCTTCAAATGGCGCTTGAGCATGCCGCCGATGGCCACAGAGATGGAGCCGGTCTCCTCGGAGACGATGACCACCACCGCGTCGGAGTTCTCGCTCATGCCGATGCCCGCCCGGTGGCGCATCCCCAGGTCCCGGGAGAGGTTCACGTTCTTGCTCAAAGGCAGCATGCACCCGGCGCCCAGCACCCGCCCCCGGCG
Organism: uncultured Oscillibacter sp.; assembly: GCF_900544955.1. Lineage (GTDB taxonomy): Bacteria > Bacillota > Clostridia > Oscillospirales > Oscillospiraceae > Oscillibacter. Next base: position 66,296 of record NZ_UQXD01000001.1, on the reverse strand, counting down.
GATGATGACGGCGCCGTCGTGCATGGGGGCCTTCACAAAGAAGATGTTCTTCAAAAGCTCGCTGGAGACGGCGGCGTCCAGCACCGTGCCGCTGCGCACCATGTCGTCCAGCAGAATCTCCCGCTCGAAGACGATGAGGGCGCCGGTGCGGGTCTGGGACATCTCCGTGCAGGCCAGCACCGTCTGGCCGATGGTCTGCTCCAGCGGGTTGGCCGTCTCCGCGTGGGTGAAAAAGGCGATGAAGCGGCGGCTGCCCATCTGCTCCAGTACCCGCCGGATTTCCGGCTGGAACAGGATGATGAGGGCCAGCACGCCCCACTCCACCATTTTGCTCATAATATAGTTGATGCCGTTCAGGTGGAACGCGGAGGACAGCACCAGCGCCGCCAAAAAGACGAACAGGCCCTTGAGGAGGCTGGCGGCCTTTGTGCTCTGCACCAGGATGAACACCTTGTACATGACAAAGGCCAGAATGGCGATGTCCAACACGTCCGTCACCTGGATGGTCAGCAGATACCGGCCGAGGACGGCGGGCAGTTCCGCGATGACGGCGGTCAGCTCCGCAATGTTCAGTTTCATTTCGACGTCATCATCCCTTTCAGGCCATGAATAAATAGATTATATAAAATCTGCCAGTAGATTGCAAGGTTATCCGGGGGAAAATTCACGGACTGTTCAGAAACACAGGGATGATCAGCGGATCAGGTCCTCCACGGCGGCCAGAAGGCCCTGGACCTCCTCCGAGGTGTTGAAGTCGGAAAAGCTGAGGCGGACGGTGCCGGTGTCCAGGGTTCCGGCGCTGCGGTGGGCCAGGGGCGCGCAGTGGAGCCCCGCCCGCACGGCGATGTCCCGCTCCGCCAGGGCAGCGGCCACCGCCTCCACGTCCATGCCCTCTGCGGTGAAGGACACCACCCCCGCCTGGGACCGCAGCCCCGGCATGGCGTACACCCGCAGGCCCGGCATGCTCCGCAGGCCGTCCGCCGCCAGCAGGGCCAGCTCCCGCTCGCCCCGGCAGATGGCGGCCTCTCCCCGGCTGCGGACGTACCGCACCCCCGCCAGGAGTCCGGCGATGCCGGGCATGTTGTGGGTGCCCGCCTCCAGCCGGTCCGGCAGAAAGTCCGGCATCTCCTGGCGGATGGAGAGGCTGCCGGTGCCCCCCTCCAGCAGCGTTTTGGGCCGGACGCCCTCCCCGCACAGCAGCACGCCGGTGCCCTGGGGGCCGTAGAGCCCCTTGTGCCCCGGCATGGCAATATAGGCCGCCCCCAGGGCGGTCATGTTCAGCGGCAGCGTCCCCGCGGACTGGGAGGCGTCCACAATCAGGGGCACGCCCCGCTTCCGGCACAGCGCCGCGATCTCCTCCACCGGCTGGACGAAGCCGAAGACGTTGGACACGTGGCTGCAAATCACCGCGTCGGTGCCGGGGACGATGTGGCGGTCAAAGGCCGCAGCGGAGGCCTGGGGCTGAAACAGCGGCGCCTCCGCCACGACGGTCTCCGCCCCCAGGGCCGCCAGGGGCCGGGTGACGGCGTTGTGCTCATAGCCGGAGACCACCGCCCGTCCCCCCGGTGGCACCAGGGATTTGACAGCGATGTTCAGCGCGTGGGTGGCGTTGAGGGTGAACACCACCTGCTCCGGGTTACTCAGGCCGAACAGCTCCGCCAGCTCTCCCCGGCAGGCGAAGGCCGTGTCCGCCGCCCGCATGGCGGCATGGTGGCCGCCCCGGCCGGGGGAGCTCATGGTGGCCAGGGCCTCCGCCATGGCGGCCGCCACGGCGGGGGGCTTTTGGAAGGTGGTGGCGGCGCAGTCCAGGTAGATCATAGCCCCACCTCCCGATACGTCCCGCGTTGGTACAAAAATATCTGAACAGGGTCCAGGGCCGCCCTGTGAAGAGCCGTCAGCGCCGGCGTCAGGTCCGCCGCCGCCAGCCGCACGGCGTAGGCGCAGCCCAGGTCCGTCAGGTCCCGGGGCGCCCGAAAAATCTGGCAGCGGATGCCCGCCCGGTCCAGCGCTTTCTGCATCCGCTGGGCAAAGGTGACGGAGCGGGCAAGGATCAAATAGTGCTCCACAAACACTCCTCCTTTCTACCCATCCTATGGAGGCGTGCGGGAAAGGTGCGAAAAAACGAGACGCGCAGATGCGCGTCCCGTTCAGTGTTCCCGCTCCAGCAGCACCACCGCGTGGGCCGCCATGCCGGAGCCGTCCCCGGTGAAGCCCAAGCCCTCCTCCGTGGTGGCCTTCACATTCACCTGCTCCGCCCCGATGCCCAGGGCGGCGGCCAGGTTCTCCCCCATCCGCGTCCGGTAGGGCCCCACCTTGGGCGCCTGGGCCAGGAGCGTGGCGTCGATGTTCACCACGGTGAAGCCCCGCTCCCGGAGGAGCCGCCCCACCTCCTGCAAAAGGGTCAGGCTGGAGATGCCGGCGTAGCGGGGGTCCGTGTCCGGGAAGAGGGCCCCGATGTCCCCCAGCCGGGCCGCCCCGGCCAGGGCGTCCATCACGGCATGGGTCAGCACGTCGGCGTCGGAGTGGCCCAGAAGGCCCCGGTCCCAGGGGATGTCCACGCCCCCCAGAACCAGCCGCCGCCCCTCCGCCAGGCGGTGGACGTCGTAGCCGTGGCCGATGCGCAGCGCCGTCATGCCCGCACCTCCCGGCCCTGCAAAATTGCCTCCGCCGCCACCAGGTCCATGGGGGTGGTGATCTTCAGGTTCTCCTCGTCCCCCTCCACCAGAAACACCACCTTCCCCAGCCGCTCCACGGCGGAGCAGTCGTCGGTGACGGGCAGGTTCTTTTCCAGCGCGTCCTGGAGGGCGGCCTTCAGCAGACTGGCCTCAAAGACCTGGGGGGTCTGGACCGCCCGCAGGGCGGCCCGGTCCAGGGTCTCTGCCACGGCGCCGTCCTCCCGGACGGCCTTGATGGTGTCCTTCACCGGCACGGCGGGGGCCGCCGCGCCGCAGTTGGCGGCGGCGGAGATGGTGCGGTCGATGAGTTCCGGCGTCACCAGGGGGCGGGCGCCGTCCTGCACCGCCAACAGCTCCGTCTCCGGCGGCGCCTCCAGCGCCGCCAGCAGCACCGAGTGGACCCGGCTCTCCCCTCCCCGGACCACCTTCGTGCACTTGGTGATGCCGTACTCCTGGCACAGCCGGGAGATCTCCACCAGATCCTCCTCCCGGCAGGCCACGATGATCTCATCCACCAGCCGGGCCTCCTCCAGCGCCGTCAGCGTCCGCACCAGGACGGGCACCCCGTCCAAGAGCTCCATCAGCTTGTTCACGCCGCCCATGCGGCTGGAGCTGCCCGCGGCCGCCACCAGAGCGGCGCAGTAGGGCCGCTGGGACGAGCGCAGTTTCTTAAACCATGAAAACATCTCTCACTCTCCCTCACGATACGGGCAACTGCATCATGGCCCGATCCACCCGGGCCTCCACCTCGCCGTATTCCGCGTGTTCCGTCAATACAATCTCGGATATTAAAATCTGCTTGGCGTTGTGGAGCATCTTCCGCTCCCCGGTGGACAGCCCCCGGTGGTGCTCCCGGTGCATCAGGGCCTTGATGACCCGGGCCACCTCATAGAGGTTGCCGCTCTTCAGCCGCAGCATATTCTCCTGATACCGCTTGTTCCAATTGGTGTTGACTTCCACCGTCAGCTCCGGAATGGAGGAGAGCAGCGCCTCCGCCTCCTCCGGGGAGATGATGTCCCGCACGCCGATGGCGCTGCTGCTGGCCACCGGAATCTTCAAGAGCAGGCCTCCTGCGGGCACCTTAAAGACATAGTACTCCTGGGTGGCTCCCGCCACCCGCTCCTGAACGATGCTGTCAATGACGCCGGCGCCGTGCATGGGATGCACGACAAGATCGCCGATCCTGAACATGGCAAGCCCTTTTCCTTTCCGGTCCGTGCGGTGACTGGTCCCCGCCTCACACTGGTATCACACAAATACACATTTGTACAATTATCATTATAGGCGGTCATCCAGAGATTTACAAGCGGTTTTTCGGAAAATTTGGAACCTTTTTTCCTAAAATACCGGAAAAAATGGCGGACAGCACCCGCTGTCCGCCAAAATTGCGAGAGGTAAGACCTTATCTCTTGTTGGAACGGCGCCAAATGCCCATCTTCTCCGCCGCGGCGATCAGCTCCTCCCGGAACTGGGGATGGGCCAGGGAGATCAGGCCCTCCGCCCGCTCCCAGGAGGACTTGCCCTTGGCGTTGAACTTGCCGTACTCCGTCACCAGCCAGTGGAGGTTGGTGCGGGTGGCGGTGACCACACTGCCCTCCAGCAGGGTGGGGCGGATGCGGGAGTGGAGCTGGCCGGTCTTCTTGTCCTTCACCGTGGCGGAGCAGCAGATGAAGCTCTTGCCCCCCTTGGCCAGGTACGCACCCAGCACGAAGTCCTGCTGGCCGCCGGCGCCGGAGATGTGGTGGGTACCGGAGGACTCGGAGGACACCTGACCATAGAGGTCGATGTCCACCGCGCCGTTGATGGAGACGAAGTTCTCAATCTGGGACACCCGGGCGATGTCGTTGACATAGCTCACCGGCGCCGCCATGCAGGCCGGGTTGTTGTTCAGGAAGTCGTAGAGCTTCTGGGACCCCGCCGCGAAGGCGTAGGTCTGGCGGTAGCGGTCGAAGGGCTTGCAGGCGCCGGTGATCTTCCCGGCGGCGGACATGTCCACGAAGGCGTCCACGTACATCTCCGTGTGAACGCCCAGGTCCTTCAGATCGCTCTCGGCGATCATCTTGCCGATGGTGTTGGGCATGGAGCCGATACCCAGCTGCAAGCAGGCGCCGTTGGGAATCTCCGGCACCACCAGGTTGGCCACCGCCAAATCCACCTCGGAGGGCTCGCCGGAGCCGCCCAGGGTCTCCATGGGGGGATTCTCCCCCTCCACCACCATGGCCACGTCGCTGATGTGGACGCAGTTCTCAAAGCCGCCCAGGCACACGGGCATGTTCCGGTTGACCTCTACGATGACGGTCTTGGCGCACTCGCACACCGCCTTGAGGTGGGAACCGCCGGGGCCGAAGTTGAAATAGCCGTGCTCGTCCATGGGGGCCACCTGGAACATGGCCACGTCCAAGGTCTTGATGCAGTTGCGGTAGTAGCCGGGCAGCTCGGAGTAGCGCAGGGGGATGTAGTAGGCGATGCCCTCGCCGATGGCCTTGCGCTCAATGCCGCTCATATGCCAGGAGTTCCAGGTGAAGTGGTCCGCGGCGTTGGGAATGTCGAAAATAGCGGGCCGGCGGGTCAGGATGCCGCCCCGGATGTTCACGTCCGTCAGCTCTTCCCCCCGCTTGGCCAGGGCGCGGTCCAGGGCGTTGGCCGTGCAGACGCTCCAGCCGTAGTCCAGCCACATGCCGGAGCGGACGGCCTTCACCGCCTCGTCGGCGGAGGTCAGTTTCTGCTGGTATTCTTCCCGATAGCTCATATTGCTTCCTCCCATAGTCGTTTTCTATTGTCTGATGTCTCGGCCGCCGTCATACTTCTTGCGGTCAGTATAGCAGGTCCGCCGGGGAAATGCAATCGAAAGCGTGAAAAAAATCACAAGAAATCTCTCAAAAAGAGGCAGACCGCAGGGGCCTGCCTCTTTTCAAACTCGGAAGGGGGATTACTCCTCGTCGCCGTACTCCCCATCGCCGTAGCCCTCGTCGCCGGAGACCAGCAACGCACGGATGGACAGGGAGATCTTCTTCTTCTCCTCGTCGACGGCGGTGATCTTGGCGTCCACCACCTGGCCCTCGGACAGGACGTCCTCCGGCTTCTCGATGCGGCGGTCCGCGATCTGGGAGATGTGGATCAGGCCGTCCACGCCGGGCACCACCTCGGCAAAGGCGCCGAAGCTCATCAGCTTCACCACCCGCACGGAGGCCACGTCGCCCACGCCGTACTTGTCCATGAACACATCCCAGGGATCGATGCTGCGGTCCTTCACGCCCAGGGAGATCTTGTGCTTCTCGGGATCAAAGCCGATGACATAGACCTCCAGGGTGTCGCCCACCTTGCAGACCTCGGAGGGGGTCTTGATGCGGCTCCAGCTCAGCTCGGAGATATGTACCATGCCGTCCACGCCGCCGATGTCCACAAACACGCCGTAGGAGGTCATGGACTTCACGGTGCCGGTGTAGTGCTTGCCCACCTCGATGGAGGACCAGACCTGCTCCTGGGCGGCCTTGCGGGCCTCGTCGCTGACGGAGCGGATGGAGCCCACCACCCGGCGGCGGGCGCGGTTCACCTCGGTAATGCGCAGCTGGACCTTCTGCTTGACCATGGCGGAGAGATCGGCGCCCCGGGGCTGGCCGCTCTGAGACGCGGGGACGAACACCCGCACGCCCTTGACGGACACCACGATGCCGCCCTTGTTCTCCTCGGTGACGACACCCTCCAGCACAGTCTTATCCTCCACGGCCTGCTCGATGTTCTCCCAGACCTTGATGGAATCCAGACGCTTCTTGGACAGCTCGGCGTAGCCCTCCACGTCGTTGACGCGGACCACCACCGTCTCAATCTCGTCGTTCACATGAACCAGATCTTCGGCCTTCACGCTGGGGTCGTCGGTCAGCTCGCTGAGCTTGATATAAGCGGCCTGCTTGGCGCCCACGTCTACCTGGACCTCAGTGGGGGTGATGGCGGTGACAATGCCGGTCACCCGTTCTCCATTATTTAAAGTTTTGAAAGACTGATTCAGTAATTCCTCAAAGGATTCTTCCTGGCTCTCGGCCGCCTTGATTTCTTCGCTCATCGTTGCATATACCTCCTTAATGATGCCCGCAGGAGTGGAGGCGCCGGCCGTAAGACCCGCAACAGAGCAACCATCGAAAAAATCCGGCGAGAGCTCGTCCGCGCCTTCAATCTGAAACACGCGTGGGCATCTCTTCAAGCAAATTTCCGTCAAATGTTTGGTGTTGGCGCTTTTACGGTCTCCCACCACAACCATCACGTCCACGTTGGCGGCGATTTCTGCCGCCTCCGCCTGGCGTTTATGCGTAGCATTGCATATTGTATCAAATATTTCTACGTTTGTACACTCTTTTTTTAGGATTTTCCAAGATGTTTCAAAAAGTTCACGAATGCAGGTGGTCTGCGCCACCACCGTCAGCGGCGTCTCCCAGTCCGTATCCCCCCTGTCCAGCCACTGCCGGACCGCCTCCGGCCCCTCAAACACCAGGGGATGGGCGCACCAGCTGGCCACGCCCACCACCTCCGGGTGGTTGGGCTCGCCGATGATGACGCTCCGGCGCCCCGCCCGCTCCGCCTGGGCCACCAGCTTTTGAATCCGGCAGACGTTGGGGCAGGTGGCGTTGACGCAGCGGACGCCCTTCCCCTCCAACTCCTCCAGCACGCTCTTCAGCTCTCCGTGGGACCGGATCACCACCGTATCCCCCCGGCCCAGGACCTCGGGCCCGGCGGCCTTCTCCACGCCCCGCTCTTCCAGCGAGCGGACCACGTGGGCGTTGTGGATCAGGTCCCCCAGCATCCAGCAGCGGCCCTGCTCTGCGGCGGTCCGCTCCGCCGTCTCCACCGCCCGGCGGACGCCGTAGCAAAACCCGGCGCTCTCCGCCAGAATCACTCTTCCCGGCACAGCGGCGTCCCCCCCACGGCCTGGCCCCCCAGGGCGTAGGCGGCCTCCAGAATGTCGTCCGCGATCTTCTGCATCTCCTCCGCCGTGCCGTGGCGGCCGGTGTACACCGGCTGGTAGGGCTTGCCGAAGATGATGCGGGTCCGGTGGAAGAGCCTCTTCTCCCCGTCCACGAACACCGGCACCATGATGGCCCCGGTCCGGACGCCGATCATGGCCACGCCGCCCTTGGCGTGGGCGGGTAGGCCGTCTACGCAGCCCACGCCGTTGCGGACCACCGTCCCCTCGGGGAAGACCAGCAGGTTATCCCCCGCCTTGATGGACTGGATGGCGGTTTTCACGGACTGGATGTCGTTGCTGCCCCGGCTGACGGGGAAGGCGCCCACCCGGTGGAGCAACCATCCCAGCAGCGGATAGCGGAACAGCTCCTCCTTCGCCATAATGTGGAGCCGGTAGTTCACCGGCAGCCGCAGGGCCACCAGGATGGGGTCCCAGTTGCTGGCGTGGTTGGGGCACAGCAGCACGCCGCTGCGGGGCAGGTCCTCCATGCCCTCCACCGTGGTGGGGTGGAGGATGGCGGAGACGAAGCCCACCAGATAGTAGATGAAGACAAACAGTGGATTGAAGGGTCTCATGGCTCAATTCTCTCCTTGATGATGCGCAGAAGAGCCTCCTCGCTCTCCTGGAAATTCAGGTCCGTGGTGTCCAGCAGCACGGCGTCCTCCGCCTGGCGCAGGGGGGCCGCCGCCCGGTGGGTGTCGTTCCAGTCCCGCTCCTGGATGTCCCGCAGGATGGTCTCGCAGGGCTGGGGCGTCCCCCGCTCCTCCAGCTCCCGGCAGCGGCGCCGGGCCCGCTCCTCCGGCGAGGCGGTGAGGAACACCTTCACGTCCGCCTCCGGCAGCACCACGGTGCCGATGTCCCGTCCGTCCATCACCACGCTGTTCGCCGCGGCCAGCCGCCGCTGCATCTCCAGGAGGTATGCCCGAACGCCGGGGTAGGCCGACACGGCGGAGGCGCAGCGGGACACCTCCGGCAGCCGGATCTCCGCCGTCACGTCCCGGCCGTTGAGGTGCATGTGCTGCAAACCGTCCCCGCCGTAGCTCAGCTCCACCCGGAGTGCCGGCAGCGACGCCAGCACCGCCGCCTCGTCCTGGGGGTCGATGCCCTGCTCCCGGACGTGGAGGCCGATGGTGCGGTAGATGGCGCCGGTATCCACATAGAGATAGCCGAGCTTGGCGGCCGCGCTCCGGGCCAGAGTGCTCTTTCCGGCCCCGGAGGGGCCGTCGATGGCAATGCTGATGGGCTTCATAGGGTCTCTCTCTCCTTCTCCGCCGCCTCCGCCGCGGCCTGCCCCGCCGCCCGGCCCGTGGCCCAGGCGATCTGGAGGTTGAAGCCGCCGGTGTAGGCGTCCGTGTCGATGATTTCGCCCGCAAAGTATAATCCCTTTACAAGCTTGGATTCCATAGTGGTTGGGTTGATCTCCCCAATGCGCACGCCCCCGGAGGTCACAATGGCGTCCGTCACCGGCCGCGGCCCCGCCACCGGGATGGGAAAGTGCTTCAAAAGCCGCAGCAGCTCCCGCCGCTGCTCCCGGGTGAGGGCGTGGACCTTCTGGTGGGGCGGGATGGCCGACAGCTCCACCAGCACCGGGATCAGCTTCTGGGGCAGCAGGTCGTCCAGGGCGTTGCAGAAGTCGTGGTTGGCGTACTTCTCAAAGTCGGACAGCAGCCGCCGGTCCAGGGCCGTCTCCTCCATGGCGGGCTTGAGGTCGATCTCCAGCCGGTAGGTCTTTTTGTCGAAGTGGCGCATATGGGCGGAGGCGGACAGCACCAGCGGGCCGCTAACGCCGAAATGGGTGAACAGCAGCTCCCCGAAGTCCGTGTAAATCCGCTTCTCATTTTCAAACACCGTCAGCGCCACGTTCCGCAGGCTCAGCCCCTGCATCCGGGCGCACAGGTTTCCCCGCTCCCGCAGGGGCACCAGGGAGCCCTGGAGGGGCGTCACCGTGTGGCCCAGGGATGCCGCCATGCGGTGGCCCTCGCCGGTGGAGCCGGTGGCGGGATAGCTGACGCCGCCGGTGGCCAGAATCACGGCCGCGGCGGGATAGCGCCCCCGCTCCCCCGCCACGGCCCGGACGGCGCCCTCCGCCGTCTCCACCTCCGCCGCCCGGTCCCGGACCAGCCGCACCCGCAGCGCCTTCAGCCGCCGCTCCAGGGCGGCGCTGATGTCGAAGGAGCGGTCGCTGACGGGAAAGACCCGGCTGCCCCGCTCCGTCTTCAGCGGGACCCCCAGGGCTTCAAAAAACGCCATGGCGTCCCGCCCGTCAAACCGGGAGAAGGCGCTGTACAAAAACTTGCCGTTGCGGGGGACGTTGGCAAGCAGCGTCTCCCGGTCGGCGTTGTTGGTCACGTTGCAGCGGCCCTTGCCGGTGATGTTCAGCTTTTTGCCCAGCCGCTCATTGGGCTCCAGCAGCGTGACGGCGGCGCTCCGCTCGGCGGCGGCGATGGCGGCCATCATGCCGGCGGCCCCGCCGCCGATTACAACGATTTCGTTACTCATCATCCATCTTTCCGAACACGCCGTACTCGTTCCAGATGTCCTCCAGCTCCGCGAAGGTGGAGGACACGTCCGTGCCCATCCGGGCGGCCAGGGCCACCAGCAGCGCGTTCATCAGCGACAGCGGCGCCACCATGGAGTCCACGAAGGAGATCATCTCGCAAGGGGCCAGCAGCGCCGCGTCGGACATCTGGTACACGGGGGAGAGCTCGTTGTCCGTGACGGCAATGATGGAAGCCCCCCTGGCCCGGGCGAATTTGACGGTGTTCATGGTTACTTGGGAGTACCGGGGGAAGCTGATGGCGATCACCACATCCTCCGGCCCGATGCGGAATAGCTGCTCGAAAATCTCGCCCGCGGCGGTGGACTGGACCAGCGTCACGTTTTCAAACAGCAGGTGCATGTAAAAATTCAAATAGCCCGCCACGAAGGTGGAGGACCGGACGCCCAGGATATAGATATGGCGGGCGTTCTGGATGCGGTCCACCACGTCGTCGAACTGCTTGCGGTCGGCGCCAACGGCCACCTCCCGCAGCTTCTCCATGTCGGAGTGGAGCACGGCGCCCAGCACGTCCTGCCGGTCGTACAGCTCCCCCGCCGCCTTGATCCGCTGGGTGGAGGTGAGGCGGCTGCGGATCATCTCCTGCAGCGCCCGCTGCATGCTGGGATAGCCGTCGTAGCCCAGCTCCGAGGCGAAGCGGACCACGGTGGACTCGCTGACGCCCACCAGCTTGCCCAGCTTGCTGGCGGTCATGAAGGCGGCCTTGTCGTAGTGCTCCAGAATGTACGTTCCAATGCGCTTCTGGCCCTTGGAAAAGCCGCCCATGCTGCTCTCGATGCTATGTAAGATACTCTTTGCCACGGTTGATTCCTCCGTGTGTTCCGTCCTCGGAGCGCCCGCCGGGGCGGAACGCATCCTGCCGTATTGGAATGCGTACTGAACAACGCCGAAAGCTCTGTTCAAGTGCAGGTTTTTTCCGCGAATACAGAAAAAACCTCTGCGCTCCACAGGCGGCTTTTGAAAAGCCGCCTGTAGTACACATTGAAGCAATGGCGCAACTCCATAAAAGCGGCTGAAAACGGCCGCCTTGATGGAGTTGCGCGGCATCGCCGCGCGATTCAGCCGCGAAGCGGTTGAGTCAGCAGTCATTATTGTAACACAAAAAGCCGCTGATTCAAACAGCTTTTTGCAGGAATTTTTGTAAAGCTTGCAAAAAGCGCGCGGCTCCCGGCCACGCGCCCTCTACGCCTGCTTCAGCACCGCTACCTCTTCCGCCGTCAGATACCGCCACTCCCCCGGGGCCAGGTCTCCCAGCTCCAGGGTGTGCTCCCGCACCCGCCGCAGCCGCAGCACCATCAGGCCGCAGGCGGCGCACATCCGGCGGATCTGCCGGTTTTTCCCCTGGTGGATGGTGACGGACAGCTCCGCCGTCTCCCCGGACTGCCGCAGCAGCGCCACCCGGGCGGGATGAATGGCCTCCCCCTCCAGCTCCGTCAGGGCGGACAGCCGCTCCGCCGCCCCCTGCACCGCGCCCCGGACGGACACCAGGTAGGTCTTCTCCACCTCCCCGCTGGGATGCAGGAGGCGCTGCATCAGTGCCCCGTCGTTGGTCATCACCAGCAGGCCTTCGGAGTCCAGGTCCAGCCGCCCCACGGGATACACCCGGGCGCCGCACCCCGCCGTCAGCTCCGCCACGGTCCGCCGTCCCCGCTCGTCGGAGAGGGTGGTGACATAGCCCCGGGGCTTGTTCAAAAGGAGATACACCGGGGCCTCCCGGCCCTCCAGCGGCACGCCGTCCACCAGAATCCGGTCCCGCTCCGGGTCCGCCCGCTGGCCCAGCCGGGCGGTCTCGCCGTTGACGCATACCCGTCCGGCGGTGATGTACCCCTCCGCCGCCCGGCGGGAACAGATCCCGGCGGCGGAGAGCAGTTTTTGCAGCCGCTCTTCCATAGCTTCCTCTCCCTAGGACGAAAGTCCCTCTTTCAGCACCGCCAGGGCGCTCTCCACCGCCGGCAGCACCGTCTCGCCGCACAGCAGGCCCACCCGGCCCACCTCCGCGCCGCCCACGGTGAACACCGCCTCCCCCACCCGGGTTCCCAGGAGCACCGGCGCCGTCAGCGGCGCATCCAGCTCCACCCGGGTCTCCAGGGTCTCCCCCTGGGCCAGGGGCCAGGCAAAGCCCTCCGCCGCCACCAGGGGCACCGAGGCGCTCATGCCGCCGGCCACCGCCGCCCGCCGGACCACCTGGCCCAGCACCGCCCCCCGCTGGGCGGGATAGGCGGCGAAGCCGTAGTCATAGAGGCTCTGGTGGTCCGCCCAGTCGTTGCCATCCTGGAGGGTCACCGCCACCAGGCGCTGGCCGCCCCGCTCCGCGCAGCTGACCAGGGTCCGTCCGGCGGCCCGGGTGTATCCGGTCTTCAGGCCGATGCACCCCTCCTCCATGGCGAGGAGCTTGTTGTGGTTGGTCATGGTGCGGCCGCCGATGGTGACGGTGCGGGTGGAGGCGATGCGCACCAGCGTCTCGTTGTCCACCGCCGTCCGGGCCAGGCACGCCATGTCCCGGGCGGTGGAGTAGTGGTTCTCATCGTCCAGCCCGTTGGGATTGGCGAAGGAGGAGTGCTCCATGCCGATCTCCCGGGCGGTGTCGTTCATCATCTTCACAAAGCCCGCCTGGCTGCCGCCCACATGGTCCGCGATGGCCACAGCGGCGTCGTTGCCGGAGCACAGCAGCAGGCCGTAGAGCAGCGTCTCCAGGGTGAGCTGCTCCCCCTCCTTCAAATACATGGAGGAGCCCTCCGTCAGCGCCGCCTCCCGCTTCACCGTCACCACGTCGGAGAGGTCCCCCTCCCGGATGGCCACCAGGGCCGTCAGGATCTTGGTGGTGCTGGCAATGAGCATCCGGGCGTCGGCATTCTGCTCATAGAGCACCCGGCCGCTGTCCACGTCCACCAGAATGGCGGACGCGGCGGAGGTCCCCACCGCCTTCGCCTGACAAGGGAACAGACTGAACAGCACAAGCGCCGCCGCGAAAAAACAGCGGAATCCTTTGGACAAATCCCATCACCTCGTTTGTTCACAGTGATGGTAGTATACCCTTGTCACTCGAATTCTTTTGCTTCCTTTTTGTCGAAATATTTTTCCACTTTATCCATGATATCCGGCACCATCTCCACCACCCGGTCCAGGGTGGACACCGGCGGCACCGCCACCGGCAGCACCCGGGTGGCGCCGTCCTTGATGACCAGGAAGGCCACCGGATCGATTTTCACCCCGGCGGCGCTGCCGCCGCCGAAATTCTCCTGAGGGGCCTTGCCGTAGTCCCCGCCGCCGCCGCCAAAGCCGAAGCTGACCTTGGAGATGGGGATCAGGGTCACGCCGTCCGGCGTGGTGATGGGCTGGCCCACGATGGTGTTGGTGTCCACCATCTCCCGCACCTTGTCCATTGCAGTGCGCATCATGTCGTTCAGCTGGTTTTTCTTGTCCATAGAGCCCTCCATGTCGTCCTCCGTTCTTTCTCACGCAGCCCTGCCGCTAGGCGTCTGGGCCGGCGGCATCTTCTTTTGCTGTTTTTGCAGGCGTAAAAACCACCTCAGCGCGGGGAGGCCCACGCCCGCCGCCACGCCCAGCAGCGTCCCGATGGGAAGGGACACGCCCACGGTGCCCTCCAGCACCGTGTCCGGCCGGTCAAAGTCGAGGCCGGTGTGGATGTACGGGTCCGGAATTACCAGCAGCCGCTCCAGCACCGGCATCCCGGTCCAGACGGCGGCCTGGAGCCTGCCGTACAGCACCGCCCCCGCCGCCGGATCCCCGGCGGCGCCCACCGTCACCGAGAGGCGGAAGGGGCGAACCCGGATGGCCCGCCGGGTCCTCTCCAGGGCCCGCCGCAGCGGCGGCCACAGGGCCTTTACCGCGTCCGCCACCGTCTGGGCGTCCACCTTGGGCAGCACCCGGCCGGCGGCCTCAGCGGTCTCCTCCGCCTCCGCGGCGGTCGTTTCGGCGGCGGCCTTCGGCGTCTCCCCGGCGGGCAGAAGCCGGATGCGGAAGGGACCCAGGCACAAATCCACGGTCAGATTCCCCGGCGCAGCGGAGAGGCGGACGCCCACCCGGGCCCGCAGCAGCACAACCACCAGGGCCGCCACCGCCGCCAGTACCCACCAGATCACCGCCGATCCCCTCCCTTCCTGTCTTTTAAGCCCTCACTCCTCCGCGGGAAAGCCGGCGGTCTCCGGCGTGTCGGCGCCGGTGATCTCCGCCCCCTCCGCCGGGTCCACGATCCGCCCCTCCTCGTCCAGCCGCATCTGGCCCTCGCCGCCCAGGTCCGGCATCTCCGGCAGGTCCTCCAGGCTGGTGAGGTGGAAGGCCCGGAGGAACTGCTTGGTGGTCCGGTACAGGTGGGGCCTGCCCGGCACCTGGAGCCGCCCGCACTCCTCAATGAGCTTCCGCTCCTGGAGCAGGCCCATGGTGTAGGCGCTGTCCACCCCCCGAATCTGGTCCACGTAGGCCCGGGTGGTGGGCTGGTAATAGGCGATGATGGTGAGGACCTCCAGCGCGGGCTGGCTGAGCTTGGCGGGCTTGCGGATTTCAAAGGCCCTGCGGATGATGTCCGCGTAGTCCGGCGAGGAGCACAGCTGCCAGCCGTCCTCAATGTGCAGCAGCCGGATGCCCCGGCGCTCATAGGCGTAGTAGTCCATCAGCTTTTGCAGCACCTGCTCCACCGTGGGCCGGTCCATATCCAGGGCCACGCAGATACGGTCCACCTGGACCGGCTCCCCCGAGGCGAACAGGATGCCCTCGATGGCGGATTCGATCTCTTTCATCTCCATGGGTTCCACGGTTGATTCTCCTTCAGTGATAAATAACGGCGAGTATCAGGCAAAAGAGGAACAGCGCCCCCATCAGCAGCAGGCCGCCTATTTTCCCGGATGTTCGGTACTCGACCCATTCAACAATCCATAGTCCACATACAAAAAGCTCCCTGCGATCAAATTCTTCCCCAAGCAGACCGAGTAGCGTGCACCAATGGTCAGAATGCACCGGATCACGGAAGCGGTTTTCATCAGGGACCTCCCAGCTTACAGGTGCAGGTTCTCCGGCGGCTCGCCCTCCTGGCGCACCGTGCAGTCCGTCTCGGACCCGGCCAGGTGCAGCAGATGGGCCCGGCACAGTTCCAGCACCGCCAGGAAGGTGGCCACCACCTCGCTGCGGCTGCGGTTGCCCCGGAACAGCAGCAAAAACCGGGTGATGCCGTGGTCCCGCAGCCGCTGCAAAATCTCCCGGGCCTTGCTCTCCACCGGATAGGGCTCGTGGCGCACGATGTCCCGGAAGGCGGTCTGGGGCGGCGGCAGCACCCGCTCCGCCCGGCTCTGAATCTCCGCCATGGCCAGCACTAGGTCCCCCCGGTCCTGGCTGTACTCGTAGATCTTCCCCCGCTCCATGGGCTCCGGATTCCGGGTGACGATGTTCCGCCCGAACTCCCCCATGGGCCCCAGCCGGGCCGCCATGGCCTTCACCCGGACGTAGTTCTCGTTTCTCCGCCGCTCCTCCAGGGACTGGAGCAGGGCGTCCATCTCGCTCTTGGCCTCCTCGTCCTCGATGGACAGCAGCATCCGGGTCTTGAGGTACACCAGATGGGAGGCCATGGTGACAAACTCGCTGGCCACTTCCAGGTCCATCCGCTGGCGCTGCTCCAGCCAGGTGATGTACTGCCCGCAGATCAGGGAGATGGAGATGTCCTGAATCTCCAGCTTGTTCTTGCCCAGCAAAAACAAAATCAGGTCCAGGGGGCCCTCAAAGTCCTGCATCTCCTCGGACCGGGAGCGGACCACCTTTTCCAGCTTGTATACGGGATTTTCCAAAGGCTCACCTCAATAGAACAGGTTCATCAGGGCGCTGAACACACCGAAGATGGCGTTGCCGATAAAACCGCCCATGACGCCGAAATAGGACAGGGCCAGCAGCACCAGCATGCCGTACCGCTCGTAGTGCATCAAAAGCCCGTAGGCCCGGTCCGGCAGCAGCACCGCCAGCACCTTGGACCCGTCCAGGGGCGGGATGGGGAGCAGGTTGAACAGCCCCAAGCCCACGGACAGCGGCGCCACCGTGTACAGGCAGAAGTCAAAAACGGTCTGCCACAGTGCGCTGTAAGGGGCATAAAGATAGATCACTTTACTGATTCCAATGAACAGCGCCGCCAGCAGCAGGTTGGACACCGGCCCCGCCAGAGCGGTGAGGGCCATGCCCTGCTTGGGCCGCTTGAAGTACCTGGGGTTCACCGGCACGGGCTTTGCCCAGCCGAAGCCCACCGCAAACATCATCGCAAGGCCCAGCCAGTCGATGTGGCGCAGGGGGTTCAGGCTCAGCCGGTGCATGGACTTGGCAGTGGGGTCCCCCAGGGCGTAGGCCGCCAGGCCGTGGCAGGTCTCATGGACCGTCAGGCACAAAAAAATGGCGGCCACCCGCAGGGCGGCGTTCCCCATGGAGGAAAAGTCCAGGGCGTGATACAGATTTTGCAGATGATGCAGCATAGCCTCTCCCGTCATAATAGCCCGAAATATAGATGTATTATACCAAACAGCGCCGCCCAATACAAGGAAAATCCCGCGTTCTCCCGCCCGGGGCGCAAAAAAGGGGAGGCATCCGCCTCTCCTTTTTTGCGCCCCGGGCTCAGACGTTGGGCATCTTAGCCGTGGGCATCATCAGCACCTTGCCGGTGCCCCGGTACACGTTCACCAGGCCCTCGCCGGAGGCGGCGGAGCCGATGAGGCTCTTGCCGGAGCGCTCCACGGTGAAGTCCAGGCTGCCGCTCCAGGCGATGGCGTAGTTGCCGTCGATTTTCAGGACGTCGTTCTGGAGGGTGATCTCTATCAGCTCCTCCTTGGGGCACTCCGACTCGATGCAGAAGACGCCGCTGCCGCTGAGGCTCAGGTTGAACAGCCCCTCCCCGCCGGCCACGGCGGAGGAGAAGTTGGACCGCATGACCGCCTTGTGCTTGAGGCGGGAGTCGCAGGCCAGGAACAGCCCGTCGTCCAGCACCACAGAGCCGTTCCAGTCGGCGGCGTCCAGGAGGATCAGGTGGCGGTATGTAGGCTCCAGAACCAGGATGCCGTCGCCGGTGTACTCCGGCTTGATGGCGGACTCCCCGGTGACCTTGCCCCGGACGGCCTTGCCGAAGAGGTCCCCCACGCCCTTGATGCCGGTGGTGGCGCTGACGTTGCCCAGCATCCACTGCATGGCCCCCGCCTGGATGGTCACCTGGGCCTTGGACAGGTCGCACACCAGCTGGCGCTTGCGCACGTTCATCTCCGCGCAGTAATAAGCGGTGACGGCGGAAGCGGGGGTCACGCTCAAATCCCGCTGGTACTCGATGACGGAGAAGCCCCCCAGTTGGGAGAGGGTTTTGACGTCGTCGTTGTCGGTAAAATTGGAAATCTGGTACATGTGGTTCCTCCTAAAAGTTGGTTTTGATCCGGTTCGCCCTCCCATCATACCCCATTGGGACCCCGGCGGCAAGTAAAATCGCCGGAAATCTGTGAAAGCCGCCCGGCGGGGACGCAAAAAGGGGACGGACGCATGTGCGTCCGTCCCCTGTCGGGAACACGGGATCAGCCCTTCACCATCGCGGCGATTTCCTCCGCGAAGTTCTCCTGCTTCTTCTCGATGCCCTCGCCCTTCTCGAAACGCACGGCGTTCTTGAAGGTGATGGTGCCGCCCAGCGCCTTGGCGGAGGCGGCGATATACTGCTCCACAGTCATGTCGCCGTCCTTCACGAACTCCTGCTGCAGCAGGCAGTTCTCGGCGTAGAACTTGTTCAGCTTGCCCAGAACGATCTTCTCCCGGACCTGCTCGGGCTTGGAGGCCATCTTGGGATCATTCTCCATCTGGACCATCATGATCTTCTTCTCCTCGTCCAGCACGTCCTGGGTGACCTGGGCCTTGTCCCAGAAGCGGGGGTTCAGCGCGGCGATCTGCATGGCCACGTCCTTACCCACGGCCTCCACCTTCTCGGCGGGCAGGTCGGTCTCCAGGTTCACCAGCACGCCGATCTTACCGCCGGCGTGGACATAGGCGACGGAGGTGCCGTCGGTGAAGCGGGCGAAACGGCGGACCTTGATGTTCTCGCCGATGACCAGGACCATCTCCTGCTGCTGCTGGGTCACGGTCAGGTCGGAGCCGTCGTACTTGCAATCCATCAGGGCGTCCATGTCGGCGGGGTTCTCCTTGGCCACGGTGGCGGCCACGCCCTTGACGAAGGACACGAACTTCTCGTTCTTGCCCACGAAGTCGGTCTCGGCGTTGACCTCCACCACGACGCCCACGCCGTTGACGACCTCTGCCATGGCCATGCCCTCGGCGGCAATGCGGCCGGCCTTCTTGGCGGAGGCGGCCATGCCCTTCTCGCGCAGCCACTCCACGGCCTTGTCCATGTCGCCGTCGGTGGCGGAGAGCGCCTTCTTGCAATCCATCATGCCCACGCCGGTCATTTCGCGCAGGGTCTTGACATCAGCTGCTGTAAAAGCCATTTTTGTTTCCTCCAATATCGTTGTATGGGAGACGCTTGCTCCCCCGGGAGAGACTTACTGGGCGTCCTCGGCCTTCACGGCGGCGTCCTCGGTCTGCTCACCCTGCTTGCCCTCCAGCATGGCGTTGGCCATGATGGAAGAGATCAGCTTGATGGCGCGGATGGCGTCGTCGTTGCCGGGAATGACGTAGTCGATCTCGTCGGGATCGCAGTTGGTATCGGCGATGGCCACCACGGGGATGCCCAGCTTGTGGGCCTCGGCGATGGCGTTGCGTTCCTTGCGGGTATCCACGATGAACAGGGCGCCGGGCAGCTTCTTCATGTCCTTCACGCCGCCCAGGTACTTCTCCAGCTTCTCGATCTCGCCCAGGTGCTTCATGACTTCCTTCTTGGGCAGCATGTCGAAGGTGCCGTCGGCCTGCATGGTCTTCAGCTGGTTCAGCCGGTCCACGCGGGTGCGCATGGTCTTGAAGTTGGTCATCATGCCGCCCAGCCAGCGGGCGTTGACGAAGTACTGGCCGCAGCGGGTGGCCTCCTCGCGGATGGCCTCCTGGGCCTGCTTCTTGGTGCCCACGAACAGCAACGACTGGCCGCTCTCGCTGAGCTGGCGGACAAAGTTATAGGCCTCCTCCAGCTTGCGCACGGTCTTCTGCAGGTCCACGATATAGATGCCGTTGCGCTCGGTATAGATATACGGAGCCATCTTGGGGTTCCAGCGGCGGGTCTGGTGACCGAAGTGGACGCCTGCCTCCAGCAGGGCTTTCATGGATACGACGTTAGAATTTGCCATAGTGTTGAGTTCCTCCAAATCAAATTTAGTTTGAACCTCCGGCGGTTTCCTCCCCCCCGCCAACCCGGATGGGCACAGACGGGAGGTCCACACGCCGTGCGGAATGCTGAAATATAATATCACAGCCGCCTACACCAATGCAAGCATTTTTTCCAAAAACTGCGGAAAAATTTCGGCGATTTCCGGAAATCACGGCACTTTTTTCCGTTTCCTTAAAATTTCCGCCGCCGCTTCCGCTCCAGGGCCGGGTCCCGGCGCTGGAAGGGCTTGTCGATGAGGATGATGTCGTCCCCGATACGCTGGATGCACTCCCAGGGGATATAGAACTCCTCCCCCCTGCCGAACAGGCCGAAGAAGCGGCAGGGGCCGTAGACCACGATGGCGGCCACCTGCCCCTCCGGCACCCGCACGTCCACGTCCCCCACGAATCCCAACCGGCAGCCGTCACAGATGTTGATGACCTCCTTGCACCGGAGGTCCCGGATTCTGCACTGCATAAACACCCCTCCCTGCCCTGACCCTATGCGGCCGAAAGACTGTCCTATGCATCCAGAAAGCGACAAAAGCTTCCAGTATAGGAAAATCCGCCGGGGGTCATACTGACTTTTGAAGTTTCAATTGGAGCGGAGGGCGGCTTTCATGCAGGGAAAAGTCGAAATTGCAGGGGTCAATACGTCCAAACTGAAGGTTTTGAAAAACGAGGAGACCATGGAGCTGCTGCGCCGGACCAAGGAGGGGGACCAGGAGGCCCGCAACCAGCTCATCGAGGGAAACCTGCGGCTGGTGCTCTCCGTGATCCAGCGCTTTGCCAGCCGGGGGGAGAACGCGGACGACCTCTTCCAGGTGGGCTGCGTGGGCCTCATCAAGGCCATCGACAATTTTGACATCCGCCAGCCGGTGCGTTTTTCCACCTACGGCGTGCCCATGATCATCGGGGAAATCCGCCGCTACCTCCGGGACAACAGCGCCATCCGGGTCTCCCGGAGCATGCGGGACACGGCCTACCGGGTGCTCCAGGCCCGGGACCGGCTGGTGGCCCAGACCCAGCGGGAGCCCACCGTGGAGCAGATCGCCAAGGAGCTGGACATCCCCCGGGAGGAGGTGGTCTTCGCCATGGACGCCATTGTGGACCCGGTGTCCCTCTACGAGCCGGTGTACGCCGACGGCGGCGACGCCATCTGCGTCATGGACCAGGTCCGGGACACGAAGAACACCGACGAGCACTGGACGGAGCGCATCGCCTTAAAGGACGCTCTGAAGCTGCTGGACGACCGGGAGCGGCGCATCCTCTCCCTGCGGTTTTACGAGGGCAAGACCCAAATGGAGGTCTCCCAGGAGGTGGGCATCTCCCAGGCCCAGGTGTCCCGGCTGGAAAAGGGCGCCATCAACACCATCAAAAAGCATATTTAATAAGAGGAGGGAGGCCGTACCGGCCCCCCTCCTCTTTGGTTGCGCCTACTGCGCCGGTGCCGCCCGGGAAACGGCGCTGCCCCTCCCTGCCCCACTGCGGACCAAGGAGGCGGAAAGCAGGGGCCTCTTCACCGGGAGGCGGCTCCGCTGCGGTACAGATCCGTCAAAATCTCCGCGCACTTGTCGATGCCCAGCACGCCGCTGTCCAGCGCCACGTGGTAGTTCTGGACCCGGCCCCAGGCCACGTCGGTGTAGAACTGATAGTAGGCGGCCCGGCGCTTGTCCTTGTCCCGCAGGCGCTTTTCCGGCGCCTCGGCGGTCTCGCCGTAGACCCGCACAATCCGCTCCGCCCGCTTTTGTAGGCTGGCGTGGATGAACGCCGTCAGGCAGTCCGCTGCGTCCCGGAGGATGTAGTCCCCGCACCGGCCCACGATCACGCAGGGGCCCTGCTTCGCCAGATCCAGGATGACCCGGCGCTGAAGCAGCCAGAGCTGATCCTGGTTGGTTAGGCCGTTGTCTGGCCGGCTGGCGAGGGCGTTGAGCCAGCCGCCGTAGGGGGCGTACTCCGTCTGCTCTTTTACATAGTCCCTGGTAAAACCGCTCTTCTCCGCCAGCTGTTCGATGAGCTCCTGATCGTAGCAGGGGATGCCCAGCGCCTGGGCGGTCCGGCGGCCCACGGTGCGGCCGCCGCTGCCGAATTCCCGGCTGATGGTGATGACTCTGTTTTTCATAGCTGCCTCCTTAGCACAACGTCCGGTAGGTACAGCGGATTGCCGCCGCCGAGATGAGAAACGTCAAAACGTCCGAGACCGGCATGGACCACAGGACACCGTCCAGCCCCAGAAAGGCCGGCAGCAGCAGGGCGAAGCCCACGCCGAACACCACCTCCCGCACCATGGACAGCGCCGTGGACAGCAGGGCCTTCCCCAGGGACTGAAGGAAGATAAAGGCGGCCTTGTTCACACAGGCAAGCACCAGCGTGCACAAATAGATGCGGAAGGCCCTGACGGCAAAGGCGGTGTAGTAGGTGCTCTCGTTGGCAGCGCCGAACAGGCCGATCAGCTGCTCCGGCAGCAGCTCCGCCGCCAGGAGAGCCACAGCGCCCACGCAGGCCTCCGCCGCCAGCAGGCGGGTGAACAGCCCCCGGGCCCGGTCCCTCCGCCCCGCGCCGATGTTGTAGCCCACAATGGGGATGCAGCCGGCGGCCAGGCCCACCGCCGCGGAGATGACGATTTGGAAAAACTTCATGACGATGCCCACCACCGCCATGGGAATCTGGGCGTAGGTGGCCTGGCCGAACACCGGGTCCGCCGCGCCGTATTTGCGGAGCATGTTGTTGATGGCCGCCATGGCCGCCACCAGGGAGAGCTGAGAGAGGAGACTGCATATGCCCAGGGGGAGGAATTTCCGCAGCACCGCCCCGTCCGGACGGAAGCTGCGCCGTGTCAGCCCCACCGTCTCCCTATGAAAAAGATACCACACCGCCAGGGCCGCCGTCAACACCTGCCCCAGCACCGTGGCCACCGCCGCACCCATCATGCCCCAGCGCAGGCCGAAGAGGAACACTGGGTCCAGCACGGCGTTCACCGCCGCCCCCGCCAAGGTGGAGGCCATGGCGAACCGGGGGCTGCCGTCGGAGCGGATCACCGGATTCATGGCCTGGCCGAACACGTAAAAAGGGATGCCCAGAGTGAGATAGAACAGGTAAATCCGGGACTGGAGAAAGGTCTCCTGGTTCACGCCGCCGCCGAAGGCCCGGAGGAGCGGGTCCCGGAACAGCAGGTACACCGCCGCCAGCGCCAGGCCGGATGCCGCCGACAGCACCACCGCGCTGCCGATGCTCCTGCGGGCGCTCTCCCGGTTCCCCGCCCCCAGGCAGATGCTGACGTAGGCGCAGCAGCCGTCCCCGATCATGACGGCCACGGCCAGGGCCACCACCGTCAGCGGAAAGACCACCGTGTTGGCGGCGTTGCCGTAGGACCCCAGGTAGTCGGTGTTGGCGATGAAAATCTGATCCACAATGTTGTACAGCGCCGCCACCAGCAGCGACACGACGCAGGGCACCGCGTAGCGCCCCATCAGCCGCCCCAGGGGCTCCTGTGCCAAATACGCGTTTTGATGGGTCTCATCCATGAAAAAATCGCTCCTTTTCGCAAAAAATACGGCGCGGGGCTCCGGCCCCGCCCAATTCTGCAAAAAGAAACCGCGTGGGGCCGACAACCGGATTTACGCAGTCAAGCCACACGCTGTATCCCCAGGATACCACCTCCCGCCGCCGGCGGCAAAGGCAGTTTTTCACAAATCTTCCCGGGGAAAATTTGACGCACGGGGAAAAAAAGCGTACAATCAAGCAAAAAAACGAGGAGATGCCCCATGGATTACGAAAAGCTCATCGCATTCCGAAACAGCAAAAACACCTTCTGCCGCCGCCTGGGCATCCGGGTGACGGAGATCGGCCCCGGCCGGGCGGTGGTGGTGAAGACCATGGGGCCGGAGGACCTGAACCCTCTGAACCTGCCCCACGGCGGCGTGTACTTCTCCATGGCGGACACCGCCTGCGGCTCCGCCGTGGTCTCCCACGGACATGCCGCCGTCACGGTGGACGCCGGCTACCACTTCCTGCGCAGCGCCAAGTCCGGGGACACCGTCACCGCCACCGCCCGGGAGGTGAAGGCGGGAAAGACCCTCAGCGTCTGCGATGTGGAGCTGCGGGACCAGGACGGCGTCCTGCTGGGCACCGGCACCTTCACCTTCTTCATCCTGGAGGAGCTGCTGGACCTATAAAAAAGGGGGCCTCACCTGTGGGTGAGGCCCCCTTCTCTCATTTTTTGAAGCTGTCCTTCAGGCTGACGCTGCGGTTGAACACCAGATGGCCGGGGCGGGAGTCCCGGCTGTCCAGGCAGAAGTACCCCAGGCGCATGAACTGGAAGCTGGCGGGGGCCTCGGCCCGCTCCAGCCCCGCCTCCACCTTGCAGCCGGTGAGGGTCTCCAGGGAGTGGGGATTCAGGCACTCCAGGAAATCCTTCTCCGCCGCGTCGGGATCGGCGTCGGTGAAGAGGTTGTCGTACAGCCGCACCTCCGCGTCCACGGCGGTCCCGGCGTCCACCCAGTGGATGGTGGCCCCCTTCACCTTCCGGCCGTCGGCGGGGTCGCCGCCCCGGCTCTCCGGGTCGTACTCCGCCAGGACCTCCACCACGTTCCCCGCCTCGTCTTTCACGCAGCCGGTGCAGGTGATGAGATAGGCCCCCTTCAACCGGCACTCCGGCCCGCTGGGATAGAGCCGCTTGTACTTGGGCACCGGCTCCGCCAGGAAGTCGTCCACCTCAATCCAGAGGTTGCGGGAGAAGGCCACCTCCCGGGTGCCGGCGGCTTCGTCCAGGGGGTTGTTCTCCACGGTGACGGTCTCCTGCTTGTCCGCCGGATAGTTGGTGATGGTCAGCCGGACAGGCCGCAGCACGGCCATCACCCGCTGGGCGGTCTCGTTCAAGTCCTCCCGCAGGCAGTGCTCCAAAAAGCCGTACTCCACCACGTTGCTGCTCTTGGCCACGCCGATGCGCTCGCAGAAATTGCGGATGGAGCGGGGGGTGTACCCCCGGCGGCGCAGGCCGCACAGCGTGGGCATCCGGGGGTCGTCCCACCCGGAGACCCGCCCCTCCTCCACCAGGCGGCGGAGCTTGCGCTTGCTCATCACCGTGTGGTCGATACCCAGGCGGGCGAACTCGATCTGCCGGGGCCGGGCGGGCAGGTCGCAGTGCTCCACCACCCAGTTGTACAGGGGGCGGTGGGCCTCAAACTCCAAAGAGCAGAGGCTGTGGGTGATGCCCTCCAGGGCGTCCTGAATGGGGTGGGCGAAATCGTACATGGGATAGATGCACCACTTGTCCCCCTGGCGGTGGTGGTGCATGTGGTTGATGCGGTAGAGCACCGGGTCCCGCATGTTGAAGTTGCCGCTGGCCAGGTCGATCTTGGCCCGGAGGGTCATGGCGCCGTTGGGGAACTCCCCCGCCCGCATCCGGGCGAACAGGTCCAGGCTCTCCTCCACCGGACGGTCCCGGTAGGGGGAGGTGGCGGGCACGCCGATCTCCCCCCGGTGGGCGCGGAACTCCTCTGGGCTGAGCTGGCAGACGTAGGCCAGCCCCTTCCGGATGAGGCCCACCGCCTGGCGGTAGTCCTCCTCAAAGTAGTCGGAGCCGTAGAAAAAGCGGTCGCCCCAGTCAAACCCCAGCCAGTGGATGTCCTCCTTGATGGCCTCCACAAACTCCTCGTCCTCCTTGGTGGGGTTGGTGTCGTCCATCCGCAGGTTGCAGAGGCCGCCGTACTTCTCCGCCGTTCCGAAGTCGATGGTCAGCGCCTTGCAGTGGCCGATGTGGAGGTAGCCGTTGGGCTCTGGGGGAAAGCGGGTGTGGACGGTCATGCCCTCGTACTGGCCGCCGGGGGCGATGTCCTCCTCTATAAAAGCATGGATGAAGTTCCGGCTCTCGGAGGGCTCCTCCTGCGTGGTTTTGATTTCGTCAGCCATGGCGATCCGTCCTTCCTGTGCAAGTTTTTAGCGTAGGGTTGTATTATACCGAATTCCGCTGGAAATTGCAAGGAAAATCACGCCTCTCCCAGGCCTTGCAGGGCTTTGCACCCTCAGCGCAGAAGCCAGTCCTCCACCACGTCCCCCAGGGCCACCGGCGTCACCCCGCCTTGAATCAGGCGGCGGATCAGCCCCAGGACGCTCCTCCCTGAGACCGTCAGGCGCCGGCGGGCCTCCCGCTCCCCTCCGCACTCCACGGACACCCCGTAGGCCTCCGTTCCGCTCTCCAGCTCCTCCACCAGAAGATAGTAGCACACCGTTTGGGCTTTGCATCTCGCCGTTCCCATCAAACAACGCCGCAAGACCTCTCCTCCTCACATTCAACTTCCTGTGACGGGCAGGAGGCCGCGGCCGATGCGCCGGCAGCCGCGGTCTCTCGCGTCCTGCAACAGAATAGCATTCCAAAACTGCCGGTTCTATCGAATTTCGTCGAATGTGTTCCCTCCGCGGACAAATTTCGGCCCGGTTTCAGCAAGAGACAGGCGCCGATTTCCGGCGCCTGTCTCTCATTCCTCCAGCAGGGCGAAAAAGGCCTCCCGGCCGTACAGCAGGTTCAGCGCCTCCAGCAGCCCGTTGGCGGTGAGGTGCTCCGGCAGCTCCAGCCGCCGCAGCAGCTCCCGGCGCCGCCGGGCGCTGTCCGGCCCGCCGGTGAGTCCCAGCTCGTAGAGGTCCGTCTTGGTGAGCGGCTCCCTGGCCGGGGCCGCCTCCTCGTCCAAAAAGGTGGCGCCGCAGCGCCGCAGCGCCTCCAGCAGCACCTCCGGCCGCATCCCCTCCACCCCCAGCTTCCCCTCCTTGCCGGGGAGGCGCTTGCGCCGCTCCTTGCCGCGGATGTCGGGAATGTAGGCCTGCTTCACCCGGTCCTTGGGCAGGGCGCCCTTGAGATAGTTGCGGATGACGAAGCCCGCGCCGTCGCTGTCCGTCAGAACAATGAGGCCCTGGGTCTGGGCCAGGCGGCGGAGGAAGGCCAGCTTCTCCCGGTCGTTGAACACGGAAAAGCCCCCCAGGGTGACGATGGTGGCATCCACCACCTGGGAGAGGACGTTTTTGTCGTACCGCCCCTCCACCACGATGACCTCCTGGATCTTCCTCATGTCCGCCGCGCCCCCAGCCGCACCAGCAGCAGCTTCAGCTCCCCCGCCGCGTCGATGCCCTTCTCGCTCTTCATCCGCCGGTCCAGCACCTGGCACATCTTCACCGCCCCGGCGCACCAGTCTGCGGTGGTGCGCTTGGCGGCGGTGAGGAGGAGCTTGGCGGGGTAGTCGCTCTTCATCTCCCACAGCTCCATGAGCCAGTACTTGTCGTGGCCGCTGTCGATGGCCATGCGGGCGGTGTAAATCCGGCGGAGCTGGCTGCCCAGGGCAGCCAGAATCAAGATGGGCTCCGTCTGCATCTTCAAAAGGTCCCCCAGGATGGAGGCCGCCAGGTCGTAGTTCCCCTGGAGCACGGCGTCGCTGAGCTTGAACACCTCCGCCGACAACACCGGGTCCGCCACGGCGTCGATGTCCCGCTGGGTGACCGTCTTCCCCTTGGCGTAGGCGCCGATCTTGGCGATCTCCGGAACCAGCCCGGTCATGAGGCCGCCGCAGGTGAAGATCAGGTACTCCGCCGTCTGCCGGTCGATCTCCTTCCCCAGAGCCTTAAAGCGCCGGGTGATCCAGGCCACCAGGTCGCTGCTGTCCGCCGCCCGGAACTCCACCGCCTCCACGTGGCCGCTCACCGCCTGGAAGAGCTTTTTCATGGTCCGGTTGGGCTTATACTCCAGCGTGTCGTACACGAACACGACGCAGCAGTAGGGCGGGATGTCCTCCAGCAGGGCGATCAGCTTCTCCCGCTGCTCCTCCCCCAGCTTGAACAGGTCGAAGTCCGTCACCACGATCAGCGTCCGCTCCGCCATCATGGGCATGGCCTCCGCCATCTCCCCCAGGGCCTGCACCGTCAGGTCCTTCCCCTCCAGCCGGTGGTAGTTGAACTCCTCAAACCCGGCGGGTACCAGCTTTTTCCGCAGCTCCTCCAGATAGTACTCCCGGAGATAGCTCTCCTCGCCGTAAAAGAGGTAGGCACAGCCCGGGGTGCCTGCGGACAGGTCCCCCTTCAGCTTTTGAAATGCCTCATTGCTCTTGGCCGTCTTCTTTCCATATGCCATGATGGTCTCCTCGCTTGATCGAAAAATGAATACTGCCCTGCCGGTCCGTCCGCCAGACTTCGCACCCCCGCTCCGCCAGACGCCGCAGCGTCTCCGGCGCCGGGTGGCCATAGCGGTTGGACCCCACGCTGACGCAGACCGCCTCCGGCCGCAGCGCGTCCAGCAGCGCCGCCGAGGTGGAGGTCCGGGAGCCGTGGTGCCCCGCCACCAGTACCTCGATGTCCGGCAGGTCCCAAGCCGCCAGCAGGCGCGCCTCCGCGGCGGCGTCCATGTCCCCGGTGATGAGGAGGTCTCCCTCCCCGGCGGAGGCCAGGACGGCCAGTCCCCGCTCGTTGTCCGTCTCCGCCTCCTCCGCCGGGGGATACACCGTCAGCAAAGCGCCGCCCAGCTCCAGCACCTGCCGCTCTTCCACCGCCCTCACCGAAACCCCGTGGGCCTCGGCGGCTTTCCAAACAGCCTCTCTGCCGCCGCTGTCGTCCTCCCCCGCCGGCACCAGCAGGGTCTCCACCGGCAGGCGGGCCAGCAGTCCCGTGACGCCGGAGATGTGGTCCGCGTCGTAGTGGGTCAGCAGCAGGTAGTCCAGGCGGCGGCACCCCATGGTCCGCAATTGATGGGCGGCGGTCTCCCCCGGGCCGTACCAGCTGTTGGCGCTGCCGCAGTCCACCAGGGCGAAGGCGCCGCCGGAGGCCAGGGCCACGCTCTGCCCCTGCCCCACGTCCAGCACCACCGCCTCCAGATCCCCCTCGTACCGGGCGGCCCCCAGGCGGACGGTGAGGGCCAAGGTCAGCCCCGCCAACGCCGCCGCCAGAGCGTACTTCCGCCGCTCCCCCTTCCCCAGCAGCCAGGCGGCGGCAAAGAGCAGGTAGGCAAAGGCCAGCCAGTACTGCAAATAGGGGTTGGAGAAATACACCGCGTGGCCCGGCAGCCGGGCGAGGCCGTGAGCCGCCAGCAGGATGTACCGGACCAGCAGCCCCGGCAGAATCCCCGCCGCCGCCCCCAGCGGCGGGCAGACCGCGCCCAGCGCCACCGTCCCCAGGCCGCCCAAAAACACGGCGCCCGCTGCCCAAAGGCACAGCAAATTGCTCAGCGGCGACACCAGCACCAGCGTCCCGAAATAGAGCCCGGACAGAGGCGCCGTAAAGACCAGCGCCCCCATGGTGGCTGAGAAGCCAGCCGCCAGCAAGGAAAATACCTTACCACGCCTCCGCTCCCCTTTCAGCAGCCGGAACAGCCGGGGCGTCAGGAAGAGCATCCCCGCCATGGCGGCGAAGGAAAGCTGCAAGCTGATGGACGCGGCGGCAAAGGGATTGGCCAGCAGAATCAGCAGCAGCGCCGTCAAAAGCGCCGTGGGGCCGTCGCTCTCCCGGCGGAACAGGGGCGCCGCCAGCAGCAGTGACAGCATGACGCAGGCCCGCAGCACCGAGGGGCTGCCCCCGGTGAGGAGGGCGTAAAAGGCCAGCAGCGGAATGGTGCACGCCGCCACCAGACGGCGGCGGTGCCGCCCCGCCAGCAGGTGGACCATCACCAGCAGAAAGCCGCAGTGCATCCCGGACACCGCCAGGATATGGTACAGCCCCGCCTCCGACAAATCCGCGGCGGCCACCTCTGACAGCCCGGACTTGTCCCCCGTCAAAATGGCGGTGAGGAAGGCGGCGGTGTCCCCGTGAAAGCGGACGGCAATGGCCTCCCGCATGGCCCGGCCCAGCCGGAGGGGCCACCAGCGGAGGCTGTCCGCCGTGCCGGGGCTGAGTTCCACTCCGCCCCGGCGGTAGGCCAGGAGGAAGACGCCCTTGGAGGTAAAGGAAGTCACGTCGTCGTCCCGGATGCGGGCGGCACTCTCGAACCGGACCCGCCCCGCCAGGGTCTGGCCGGGGCGGCCGTCCAGCAGCTCCGCGCCGCCGTAGTACATCACCCTGCCCGGCAGGCCCGCCACGGACACAGCGGCCTTGGCGCCGTAGGCAGTGGGCACCGGGTAGTCCCGCAGCTCCATGACAACGGCGGCCTCGGCACCGGCCAGGGCCTCCATGGGCCGCTGAACCTGGCGGGTGTAGAGCCAGTCGTACCCCAGAGCCAGGGAGAGGCCCACAAACAGCAGCAAGCACCGCCTGCGTCCCTCCCGCGGCAGCGCCAGGGCGGCGCAGGCCAGCAGGAAAAACACCCAGGCGGCGGGCAGCAGCCAGGACGGCGGAAGCAGATACCGGGCCAGGAAAATGCCGCCGGAAAAGGCGCCGGCAAACCAGGCCAGCGTTCTCATCTGCCCTTGGGCGGGGCAGGGTCGTCGGTGCGGCCCAAAAGATAGTCCGTACTGACCCGATAGTAAGTCGCCAGCTTATCGACCACCCAGGCGGGTGTCTCCCGCTCCCCACTCTCATAGCGGCGGTAAACGCTGCGATGCATATTCAGCACCGCCGCTACGTCTTGCTGGCTTTTGTCATGATCTTCCCGAAGATCCCTCATGCGTTTGATTTCCATACATATCACCCGGAAAAATGTTACCAAACGGAAACATTCTATCGGGTTATTGTGCCCATTCGGGGCCATTGTATGGGAAAAAAATGGGCCATGCCCATAGACGCGCGAAGGCTTATCCAGCGAGGATGAGAGACGCCGCCCCACGGGGGCGGGACGGGGGATGTGCGGCTTTGCCGCACGGAATGCACCCCCCATTTTCTTTTCGTCTTGCCGAAAAGAAAACGCGCCGTGCACGGTGTAAAAGAAAAGGCGCTGATCCACAATGCACCCTGCGGGCGCAATGTGGGGATGCGGGCCTTAGAACAACCCTTTACGGGTTGGCACAGTGCAAGCGTTTGGCGCGGGTTTGGCCCGATCTCGCTTTGGTTTCCCGCCCGCGACGGGGAATTGCGAACTTTGGGTGCAAAACCGACTTGGCTTGCTCCTCTTTCCGCTGCCGCTGCCCCTACCGCCCGGGCAGCGCTGAGCGAAGCGGGGAGCGCGGAAAGCGGAGCAGGGGCCTTCCGATGACCACCCCGACAAACTGCGTACCCCCAACCGCGGGAACCGCATCCCCAAAATCGTACCATGTCCGGCGCGAGCCGGTAGGAGGCCATCCAAGAACCGGAAGCACCGGCTCCGAAGACCCCCGTTGTGCAAAGCTGACCCCTTTTAGGGGTCAGCTTTGCAAGGAAAAGCGTTTTTCTTTTGGACCGTGCACGGCCCGTTTTCTTTGGCGCAACCAAAGAAAATGGGGGGTGCATTCCCGTGCCGCAAAGCGGCACATCCCCCGTCCCGCCCCGTGGGGCGGAAATCCTTCGTCCCCGCCCGACGAAGGAAATCCCCGTCCCCGCGCCGTGCGCGGAACGCTTCCGCCGGGCGGCGAACTCACACGTCTCTTCCCCTCAGCCCGGAGGCCAGGTCATATCCCGCCCGGACAGCACATGGAAATGCAGGTGCAGCACACTCTGCCCCGCCTGCTCCCCGATGTTGGACACCACCCGGTAGCTCTCCAGCCCCATCTCCCGGGCTAGCTTTGCGATGACCTCCAGCAGATGGGCCACCACGCCGCTGTTCTCCGCCGTCACCTCCGACACGGAGCCGATGTGGGCCTTGGGAATCACCAGAAAATGGGTGGGCGCCTGGGGGGCAATGTCCTTGAAGGCACAGCACACCTCATCCTCATAGATCTTGCTGCTGGGAATCTCCCCCGCCGCAATCTTGCAGAACAGGCAATCAGACATATGGGGCCCTCCTTTGTCATTCAGATAAATTGATTATGAACGGGATCGTACCGGTAGTCAAGCCCCAGAAGGGTTTTCCGCAGGGCCGCCTCGTCGGCGTCCAGGGCGGCGCACAGCTCACCCAGGCTCCGGTACTCGTCCCGCAGCTTCGTGTTGACGACGCTCAAGAGAATATAGGGGTCCTTGGGCAGCATCCTATCACCCCAGTTTGGCCGCCACAAAGTCGTCCACGCTGGCCAGCGCGTCGTCCAGCTTCAGCATGTCCGTGCCGCCGCCCATGGCGCTGTCCGGCTTGCCGCCGCCCTTGCCGCCGCAGATGGCGCACACGTCGCGCACCAGGTCCCCGGCCTTGATGCCCCGCCGCACCGCCTCCGGTCCGCAGACCGCCAGGAAGGTGATCTTCTCCCCGTTGGCGGAGGCCAAAACCGCCACCACGCCGGGCTCCTTGTCCCGCAGGAAGTCGCCCATCTGCCGCAGGGCGGCGGCGTCCATGCCGTTGCGGTTGGCCGTCACCACCCGCAGGCCGCCCACCTCCTTGGCGCTCATCAGGAACTGCCGGGCCTCCCCCAGGGAGGCCTCCGCCTGGAACCTCTCCAGCGCATGGCGCATCTCCTTCATCTCGCCCAGCTGCTGGTTGATCTTGCTCTCCAGCTCGCCGGGGTTGGTCTTGAGCATCTGGGCCATGTGGAAGAGGCGCTGCTGGTTGCGGTTGACGGTCTCCAGCGTCAGCTTGCCCACGGTGGCCTCGATGCGGCGGACGCCGGAGGCCACGGAGGCCTCGGACTTGATGCGGAAGGGGCCGGCCTTGGCGGTGTTGTCCAGGTGGGTGCCGCCGCAGAACTCCATAGAGAAGTCGCCCATCTCCACCACGCGGACGGTCTCGCCGTACTTCTCGCCGAACACCGCCACGGCGCCCTTCTTCTTGGCCTCCTCGATGGGAAGCACCTCCGTCACCACGGGGTAGCCCTCCAGAATGGCGTCGTTCACCATGCGGTCGATCTCGGTGAGCTGCTGGGGGGTGATGGCCTCAAAGTGGGTGAAGTCGAAGCGCAGGCGGTCCGGCTCCACCAGGGAGCCCGCCTGGTGCACGTGGTCGCCCAGGACCTTCTTCAGCGCCGCGTCCAGCAGATGGGTGGCGCTGTGGGCCCGCATGATGGCCTTGCGCCGCTGGGTGTCGATGGCGGCGGTGACGGCGTCCCCCACCTGGAAGGTGCCGGAGAGGACCTTGCCGTAGTGCATGAACTTGCCGCCCTTGTTCTTCTGGACGTTGGTGACCGCAAACCGGGCGTCCCCGGCGGTGATCACGCCCTGGTCGGCCACCTGGCCGCCCATCTCGGCGTAGAAGGGGGTTTGATCCAGCACCAGGATGGCCTCCGCCCCAGCGCCGGCCTCCTCCCGCAGCTCCTCCTCCGCCACGATGGCCAGCACCTTGGCCGGGGACTCGCTGCGGTCATAGCCCACAAACTCCGTGGCGGGCATGTCGCTGCCGAACTCAATGCCGGCCCAGCCCAGATCGCCCAGAGCCTCTCGGGCCTTCCGGGCCCGGACGCGCTGGGCCTCCATCTCCTGGTCGAACCCGGCCCGGTCCAGGGTCATGCCCTCGTCCTCCACCATCTCCACGGTCAGGTCGATGGGGAATCCGTAAGTGTCGTAAAGCTTGAAGGCGTCGGCGCCGGAGAACTCCGTCTCTCCCTGGGCCTTGTGGGCGTCCAGCAGGTCGGAGAAGATCTTCATGCCGCCGTCGATGGTCTTGGCGAAGTTCTCCTCCTCCGTCCGGACCACCTTGGTGATATAGGCCTGCTTCTCCCGCAGGTCGGGGTAGGCGCACTCGTTCTCCCGCACCACGGTGTCCACCACCTCGAAAAGGAAGGGCTTCTCCACCCCCAGGAGCTTGCCGTGGCGGGCGGCCCGGCGCAGCAGGCGGCGCAGCACGTAGCCCCGGCCCTCGTTGCTGGGCAGGACGCCGTCACAGATCATCATGACGGAGGAGCGGATGTGATCCGTGATGACCCGGAGGGAGACGTCCGTCTTGGCGCTCTCGCCGTAGTGGGCGCCGGTGATGGCGCTGACCTGGTTGGTGATGTTCATCACCGTGTCCACGTCGAACAGGGAGTTCACGTTCTGGCACACGCAGGCCAGCCGCTCCAGGCCCATGCCGGTGTCGATGTTTTTATTGGTCATCTCGGTGTAGTGGCCCTCGCCGTCATTGACGAACTGGGAGAACACGTTGTTCCACACCTCAATATACCGGTCGCACTCGCAGCCCACGGTGCACCCGGGCTTGCCGCAGCCGTGCTCCGGCCCCCGGTCGTAGTACACCTCGGAGCAGGGGCCGCAGGGGCCGGCGCCGTGCTCCCAGAAGTTGTCCTCCTTGCCGAAGCGGAAAATCCGGTCCGCGGGGATGCCGATGTCCTGGTTCCAGATGGCAAAGGCCTCCTCGTCGTCCAGGTAGATGGAGGGGTACAGCCGCTCGGGCTCCAACCCCACCACCTGGGTCAAAAACTCCCAGCAGAAGGGGATCGCCTCCTTCTTGAAGTAGTCGCCGAAGGAGAAGTTGCCCAGCATCTCAAAATAGGTGCCGTGGCGGTCGGTCTTGCCGATGTTCTCAATGTCGCCGGTGCGGATGCACTTTTGGCAGGTGGTGACCCGGTTGCGGGGGGGCTCCTCCTCCCGGGTGAACCAGGTCTTCATGGGGGCCATGCCGCTGTTGATGAGCAGCAGGGACTTGTCGTTCTGGGGGATCAGGGAAAAGCTGGGCAGGCGCAGGTGGCCCTTGCTCTCAAAATAGCTGAGGAACATCTCCCGCAGTTCGTTCAGCCCGTAATAGGGATGTGCCATGGTGTCTCTCCTCCTGTATGATGAAAATGCGGATGGACTTCACGCCGAAAAAAAGCCTCCGCCCCACAGATAGGGGCGAAGGCTTGCTTCACGGTACCACCCTAATTATCCCCCCGCGGGGGGACGTCTTAGCCATCCGGTAACGGGGATGGGCCGTTCCGCTCCTCGCGGACTGCTCCAAAGTGGCTGCCCTGCGGCGTGGGCAAGGGGCTTTCACCGTCTCCCCTCTCGCTGCTGCCGGTTTCGCAAAGCTGGCTTTTTCACGGCGTTTCGCTGTTTGACCCACTTATTATATCCTTTTTTTCCTGTTTGTCAAGACGGGCCCCGGGATTTTTCCCGCAGGTCCCCCGCTTCAAAACGCACTCCCCCGTTGCCACGCACTTTCCGCAGCCCACGCAGTGGACGGCGCCGCTTTTCTCGCCGTAAAGCGCGGCCCAAAGCCACGCCGCACCGCCCAGAACCGCCGCCAGCACCAGCCAGCCATACCATGCCATGCCCGCGCACCTCCCTTTCGCCTGTCTCTGTACGATTTATGGAGAGCCTACCACGGGAAGGGCCCCTCTGTCAGCGGCATCTGCAACAGCCACAGTCCCAGCAGGGGCAGCGCCGCCTCCGGCGGCCAGGGCAGAGGCGGCAGGGGGAACTCCTGGGGCTCCACACAGCCGCCGCCGGGCCGGGGCAGCGCCCGCTGGACGCACAGCACCGGCTCCGCCAGGCTGGAAAAGGTCAAGCTGTCCCGGGGGGACAGCCCACAGGTCACCACCGTCTCGGCCGCCACCCGGTCCAGCAGCCCCGGCGGACAGTCCCCCGGCACCAGCAGCTCCCGGCAGCGGACACGGGCCGTTCCCAGCAGGCGGCAGCCCCGGGCCGTCAGGGCCAGCAGGTCCCACTCCGCCGCCTCCAGCGCCGCCGCCGACGCCAGCGGCCAGACCCCGGGCGGCAGCCAGTCCGTCCAGGCCGGGGGACAGTCAAAAAGCCCACACTCCATCCAAAAACACCTCCCGCCTAGTCTCCCTCCCCGGCAAAATTCCATGCAGATTTTCCTCGTCTTTTTCCCGGGACCATGGTATACTGGCAGGTAGATTCTGATTTCGAGGTGACACGCTTGCACTTCTGGGACCATTTGAAAACCATCCACCACCACCGTGCGCTGGTGCGGAAATACTGCTTCCGCCTGGGGCTCTATTGGCAGGGCCTGACCCACGACCTCTCCAAGTACAGCCCTGTGGAATTCTGGGCGGGGGTGAAGTACTTCCAGGGGGACCGCAGCCCCAACGACGCCCAGCGCCGGGAATGGGGCTACAGCGCCTCCTGGATGCACCACAAGGGCCGCAACCGCCACCACTTTGAGTACTGGACCGATTACAGCCCCACCGGCGAGGGCATCACCGGGGTGGAGATGCCCCGGCGGTACGTGGCGGAGATGTTCTGCGACCGGCTGGCCGCCAGCCGCACCTACCGGGCGGACGCCTTCGACCCCGCCGATCCATGGCGTTTCTTCCAGCGGGGCAAGGAGAAGCGGCTGCTGCTCCACCCCGCCACGGCGGATCTGCTGGAGTCCATGCTGGTGAAGCTGAAGGACGAGGGGGAGGACGCCGCCTTTGCCTACATCCGCCACCAGGTCCTGGGCCGGAACTGACGATGCGCCGCAGCGGCCTGGTCTTTCGTGGGCGCCGCCGGCGGCCCCTTTGCCCAGGCCTTTTTCCGGGGCAAGCGATCCCGGAAATCCCAACTGCATCCGCTCTCAGCCCGGAGGCGCGCCGCGTGCGCGCCTCCGGGTTTCTCTACGCCCTCTCCGACGGCTCCCCCTCCAGGCGGCAGGCAATCCATCCCGCCCCGGCCAGGGCCTCCTCCCGGGGTAGTCCCAGCGCCAGCAGCGCCGCCGGCGTCAGTGTCAGCGCCCGCCCGGGCGCCAGCAGTCCCCGGCGCCGCAGCAGCCCCACCGCCCGGGACACGCTGGGCTTGGAGCGGCCCATGGCCTGGGCCACGTCCCTTTGCAGCACCGTGTCCCCGGCCTCCCCCAGGCGGCACACCGTGTGCAGATACGCCTCCTGGGAGGGGGTCAGCTTCACCGCACCCCTCCCGCCACGTAGGCCCGCGTCCCCGCCTGCTTCCAGGTGATCCGGTGAAAGGCCACGCCCAACAGCCCCTCGATCTCCCGCCGGGAGTAGAGCTTCACATCCCCCTCCCGGCTCAACCCCAGCAGCGGGTTCATCACCAGCCGCCCCGGCAGGGGCAGCCAGCAGTCCCCCAGCAAAAACACCCCGCCGAATTCCAGCACCCGGCCCACCTCCTCCACTACCGTCCGGGGGTTGGGATAGTGGTGAAAGGAGTCGCAGCAGTACACAATGTCGAAGCTCCGGTCCGGAAAGGGCAGGTGCTCGCTGTCCCCCCGGACCAGCTCCGCCCGGTCCCCCAGCCGCGCCCGGGCCTGCTCCAGCATCTTCTCCGACAAATCCAGCCCCGTCACGCGGCGGCCGGGATCCTCGGAGAGCACCTGGGCCAGCAGGGCGCCGGTGCCGCAGCCCAGGTCCAGCACCCGGTCCCCCCAGGCGTGTATGATCTCCTGCAACAGGTAGGGGTACAAGTTCCGGGCATGGCTGCCCTGTATGCCGGTGTCATAACCGGCGGCCTGACGGTCGAAGGCCGCCCGGGAGAGCTGCTTGCTGTCTTGTTTCATCTTGTCTCGCTCCTTGATTGAATTTTGTTTACTCGATAGCCGGAAAGCACGCCCGGCCTCTGGCCGGGCGGCGTGTCTTATTCCATCTGGGATGCCAGCAGCAGGTCGATGTAGGACCGGATGCGGTCCAAAATCTCCTCCCGGGGCATCCGGGGATCGCTCATCAGGGCGATCTGGCCGTAGGTCACAAAGGAGATCAGGGTCTCCGGGTCCCGGAAGCGGCGGCCGGTCCGCGCCTCCTCCTGGTGCAGCGCCTCCAGCAGCCGGGGAACCATCCGTCCGCACAGCCGGACGGAGAACTGCTCGTGAAAGCCCTCGTTGCCCCGGCGGTGGAGGAAGTCGTGATAGCGCATCTCCTGCCGCTCTCCCCGGATCGCCTGATACAGCCGGTCCAGCTTGTGCTCCAGGGACAGCGCCGGGTCCCGGAGCACCGGGGCAATCATGCCGCAGCAGGCCTCCACATAGGCGTCCATGGCCTCCTGAAACAGCGCCTGCTTGGAATCGAAATACCGGTAGCACAGCCCCGGCACCACATGGCAGGCCTGAGCGATGTCCCGCATGGAGGTCTCCTCATAGCCCCGCTCCGTGAACAGCACCATGGCCGTCTCCAAAATCTCCTGGCGCCGCAGCTCCGGCGCCTTGGTAATCCGCATCCCCGCTCCCCCCCTTTCTCCAAAGCATACCACATGAATAAACAAAAGTCAATGAATAAAATTCATTTTTTTGCCGCGGCCAAAATTCCGGAGCCCGGACGCCAAGAGGCGCGACAGGCTCCAAGAGCCCGCCGCGCCTCTCACGGGGGAAGCCGCAGATTTACCGGCGCACGGCCAGGGCGAACACACCGTCGGCACGCGGTTCTGATGCGTCCGGGGCGTACTGCCCGCTGTCCACTGAGGACAGGCCGGCCGGATGCGAAATCCACCGCCGGATTGCCCTTTTTCTCTCGGGTGTATAGGAAATTCCCTTGATAGACTTTCCCCCGTTATTTGATGGCGGAGCCGAGAAAGCTCAGGGCTTTCAGCAGGGGCTGCCACAGATCCGGATGGTGCAGGCGCAAAAAGGCCTCCACCTCCCCCGCCGTCAGGCCGCTGCCCCAGAGGAGGACGTGCTCCCCCATGGCGTCCTGGCCCACGGCGGTCTTGCCCAGTGCGGCCACGCCCACGGCGATCTCCTGCCCCATTGCCGCCACGCCGCCGGACCACACCCCCACGGCGCAGGAGCCGAAGGCCGCCAATCCCACCGCCAGGGCGCCCACAGCCGCGCCGCCGGCCGCCAGGGCGCCCAGGGCCAGCAGACCCACGGAGAAGGCCCCCAGGCTCACTCCGCCCACGGCGACGGCGCCGATGGCCACCACCCCGATGGCGGCGTTGCCGATGGCCAGAATGCCCTTGGCCACGCCGCCCCGGAAGCCCCGGCGGGTGATGCGGATGGACACCAGGGGGAGGCCGAAGAGCCGGGTCTTGCTGTCATAGGCATAGCCCCGGAAGTACTGGACCAGGTCCTCCACCCGCTCCTCCAGACGGGCGGTGTCCACCCCGGCTGCGGAAGGCTCCGATTCCAGGTAGTCCTTCACCAGATAGTCCACGCTGACGCCGAACAGCTCCGACAGGGCGACAAGCTTCCCCAGCTCCGGCGCCGCCGCGCCGCCCTCCCACTTGCTGACCGACTGCCGGGTGACCCCCAGGCGGTCCGCCAGCTGCTCCTGGGACCAGCCCTCCCGGCGGCGGAGGGCGGTAATCTTTTCCGAAAATTCCATATGCGGCTCTCGCTTTCTTCATCAGGATGTCCCCAGCATAGGCCACCCGCCGCGCTCAGACAAGAACGCGGCGGGTGGAAGTTTGTCAACCGGCGGTTGCGGCGCTGGGCCGCAGGGCTTACCAAACGCCGATCAGGTGCTGAACCCCCAGGCTGACGCAGGCGATGGCCACCCAGCAGCAAAAGCCCATGAGGATGGGCTTGCCCCCGGTCTTCACCAGCTTTACGATGTCCGTGTTCAGCCCGATGGCCGCCATGGCCATGACGATGAAGAACTTGCTGGCGTTTTTCAGGAAGCTCACCACGGCCGCCGGAATGGGCGCCACGGTGGTGATGATGGAGGCCAGCAGGAACAGCAGCACAAACCAGGGGAAGATCTTCTTCAGGTCCACCTTGGCGCCCTCGGCGGCCTCCCCGGCCTTCTTGGCCCGGCGCAGGGCCAGCACCAGCGTGATGGGAATGATGGCCAGGGTCCGGGTCATCTTGACGATGGCGGCGGTCTCCAGGGTGTTGGCGCCGGGGTGCATCCCGTCCCAGGCAGCGGCCGCCGCGGTGACGGAGGACGTGTCGTTGACGGCAGTGCCGGCGAAGAGGCCGAAGCCCTCGTTGGAGAGGCCCAGCACCCCGCCCAGGGTGGGGAAAATCAGCGCCGCGATGACGTTGAACAGGAAGATGACGGAGATGGCCTGGGCGATCTCCTCGTCGTCGGCGCCGATCACCGGGGCGGTGGCGGCGATGGCGCTGCCGCCGCAGATGGAGGAACCCACGCCGATGAGGGTGGAGATGTTGGCGTCCATATGCATGGCCCGGTACAGCACATAGGACACGATCAGCGACGTGGCAATGGTGGAGACGATGATGGGCAGGGACTGCCCGCCCACCTTCAGCACGTTCCCCAGGTTCATGCCGAAGCCCAGCAGCACCACCGCCAGTTGCAGAATCTTCTTGGAGGTGTAGGTGACGCCGGACTTGGCCCCGCCCTGGTCCTTCC
This sequence comes from uncultured Oscillibacter sp., assembly GCF_900544955.1. GTDB lineage: Bacteria > Bacillota > Clostridia > Oscillospirales > Oscillospiraceae > Oscillibacter. The sequence continues at coordinate 26,768 of NZ_UQXD01000001.1, read as the reverse complement.
AGAAGAGGGCGATGACCATGCCGATCAAAATGGCGAACACCGGGCCCCCCACCACCTCAAACCGTTTGCCCAGCAGCCAGGCGGGCACCGCCAGCACCAGGCACACCAAAACACCTGGCAGATTTTTTTTCAGCTTTTCCAATGTACGTTCCTCCTCAATTCGATCTGTGTCGTTCTCTCCCGATAAGCCCGCATCTTACCACATCTTCCCGCTTTTGCCAAGAAAAATCTGAAAGAGCGGTCTTCCGGCGCGGCCCGGCGCCGCACAAAAACAGCCGCCGGAAGGTCTTCCGGCGGCTGTACGGGGGCTTTTTAACCCTCTCCGGCGATCTTTCTGCCCATCAGGACGCCCATGACGGAGGCCATCATCAGCCCCCGGGTCCAGCCGGAGCTGTCCCCCAGGCAGTGGAGGCCCTTCAGGCTGGTGTTGAAGTCCGTGTCCATCTTCACCCGGTTGGAGTAGAACTTCAGCTCCGGGGAGTAGAGCAGCGTCTCATAGGAGGCAAAGCCCGGCACCACGTAGTCCATGGCCTGAATGAAGTTGATGATGTTCATCATGGCCCGGTAGGGCATGGCGGCGGTGATGTCCCCGGCCACGGCGTCGGGAAGCGTGGGCTTGATGTTGGACTGGGCCAGCTCCTTCTGCCAGGTGCGCTTGCCGTCCAGAATGTCCCCGAAGCGCTGGACCAGGATGTGGCCCGCGCCCAGCATGTTGGTCAGTTCTCCCACCTTCTGGGCGTAGGCGATGGGCTGGTTGAAGGGGATGGAGAAATTGTGGGAGCAGAGGATGGAGAGGTTGGTGTTGTCGCTCTTCATCTCCTTGAAGGAGTGGCCGTTGACCACCGCCAGGTTGTTGTCGTAGTTCTCCTGGCTGACGAAGCCGCCGGGATTCTGGCAGAAAGTGCGGACCTTGTTCTTGAAGGGCTTGGGATAGCCCACCAGCTTGGACTCGTACAGCACCCGGTTGACGGTCTCCATCACCTCGTTGCGCACCTCCACCCGCACGCCGATGTCCACGGTGCCGGGGGCGTGGGCGATGTTGTGCTCCGCGCACAGTTTCTCCAGCCAGTCGGCCCCCCGGCGGCCGGTGGCCACCACCACGTGCCGGGCGTAGATGTCCAGGTCCGTCTTACCGTCAGAGATGGAGACGCCCCGGCACACGTCGTCCTCCAGAATCAGGTTGCTGCACTCATAGCCGAAGTACATCTCCACGCCGCTGTCCTGCAAAAACTTCTCGATGCCGAAGTAGATGTTCTGGGCCTTCTCCGTGCCCATGTGGCGGATGGGACAGTCCACCAGCTTCAGCCCCGCCTGGATGGCCCGGCGGCGGATCTCCTTCCGCTCGTCCTCGTGGCCCAGGCCCTCGATATGCTCGTCCGCGCCGAACTCCAGATAAATCTTGTCGGCGTAGTGGATGGTCTCCTGGGCCAGATCCTCCCCGATCAGGGTGGGCAGGTCCCCGCCCACCTCGTAGCTCAGGGACAGCTTGCCGTCGGAAAAGGCGCCGGCGCCGGAGAAGCCGGTGGTGATATGGCAGTAGGGCTTGCAGTTGACGCACTTGCGGGTCTTGTCCTTGGGGCAGTGGCGGTTCTCCACCGCCTGGCCCTTCTCCACCATCACAATCTTCTGCCGGCTGCCCCGCTTGATCATCTCCAGGGCGGTGAAAATACCGGCGGGGCCGGCACCCACGATCACAACGTCTGCGTTCATCGCTGATTTCTCCTCTTTTTCTTTATCATCCGCCCGCCGTTCATTTGGCGGACAGGTCCGCCCGGCGGCGTACCAGGGTCAGGGGCGGTACCGGCCGGGGCAACTTCATGCGGAAGGTCATCTGGGGCGTCCGGGGCTCCTCCAGGGGCGCGCCCGCGGCGTCCTCCATGACCGGCACCTCCATGGCGAAGGGCCGAAGGTCCGGCCCCACCACCTCCACTGTGTCCCCCGCCCGGAATTTGTTGCGCAGGGACAGTACGGCGGTTCCATCGCTGTCGCACTCTGTGACAAGTGCAACCACTTGCCACTCTCTGATATACCGGGAAGTCTCGTAATACTGACCCGGCGGCCCGTAGTAGAACCCAGTGGAGTAGGGTCGGTGGCTCACATGCTCCACCTCATCCCGCCACACGCCGTCCGGCGCCCGGCCCTCCGCCGCCGCATCCAGGCAGTGGCGGTAGGCGCCGGTGACGATGGCGGCGTAGTAGGCGGACTTGGCCCGGCCCTCGATCTTCAGGCTGTCCAGCCCCGCGTCCAGCAGATCGTCCAGGTGGTCGATCATGCACATGTCCCGGGAGTTGAGGATGTAGGCGCCCTGCGCGTCCTCCTCAACGGGGAAGTACTCCCCGGGGCGCTTCTCCTCTACCAGGGCATATTGGTACCGGCAGGGCTGGGCGCAGGCCCCCCGGCTGGAATCCCGGCCGGTCATATAGTTGGACAGCAGGCACCGCCCGGAGTAGCTGACGCACATGGCGCCGTGGACAAAGGCCTCCAGCTCCAGCTCCGCCGGGGTCCGCCGGCGGATGGTGCGGATCTCCTCCAGCCCCACCTCCCGGGCCAAGATCACCCGGGAGGCCCCCAGATCGTACCAGGCTCGGGCCGTCACGTCGTTGGAGACGCTGGCCTGGGTGGAGATGTGCCGTTGGCACCGGGGGGCGTACTTCCCCGCCAGGGTGAAGGTCCCCAGATCCGCCACGATCAGGGCGTCCACCCCGGCGTCCGCCAGCCGCTCCAGATGCTCCGGAAGGCGGGCGATCTCCTCGCACCGGGGCATGGTGTTGATGGTGCAGTGCACCCGGACGCCCCGGCTGTGGGCATAGGCCACCGCCTCCGGCAGCTCCTCCGCCGAAAAGTTCCCGGCGAAGGCCCGCATCCCGAAGGCGGTGCCCGCCAGGTACACCGCGTCCGCGCCGTAGGCCACGGCCATCCGCAGCCGCTCCATATCCCCCGCCGGAGCCAGCAACTCCGGCACCGCTCTCTTATCCGCCATACTCTCCGCTGTTCAGGAAGGCGTTGTGCTCCTCCAAGGTCTTGGAGAAGCGGTGCTTGCCGTCCTTGCCCAGGGCGTAATAGTAGTAGTCGCTGGTGGAGGGGTAGAGGGCGGCGTCAATGGCGGTGAGGCCCGGGTTTGCGATGGGCGTGGGGGGCAGACCCGCATACTTGTAGAGGTTGTAGCGGGAGTCCACCTGCATGTCCTCCGCGGTGATGGGTCCCTGGTGGTCCGGCAGGGCGTAGAGCAGCGACGCGTCGATGTTCAGCATCTTGTAGGTGCCGTGGCTGCCGCTGTCGTTCAGGCGGTTGTAGATCACCGAGGCAATCATGTTCTGGTCGGTGCCGTCGGTCTCCTTCTCGATGAGGGAGGCGATGGTGATGATCTCCCGGAGGCTGTGCCCGGAGGCCTGAATCTGGGCCAGACGGTCCTCGTCCAGCTTCCGGTCGAAGTTGTTGATCAGCCGCTCCAGGGCGTTTTTGGGGTCGTGGCCCACGTAGAACTCATAGGTGTCGGGGAAGAGATAGCCCTCCAGGCGGCTGATGTCCCCGGCGTTGTTGTCGATGAAGTCGTAGTCGAAGACGGCGGTCTGGGCGGCCTCCGTCAGCGCCTCCGCCGTGTTGACGTTGTTCTTGGCAAGCAAAGCGATGGTCTGGGCCACGGTGTAGCCCTCCGGAATGGTGACCCGGACGGTGTCCGCGTTCATGTTGCCGGAGGAGCTGCGCATCCCGGTGACCAGGGCCCGGTAGTCCATGTCGGTGTTCAGCTCATAGGTGCCGATGCCGATCTTCTCCCGGGCGTCGGTCACACCGGCGAAGAGCCGGAAAAACCACTTGTACTGGATGAGCCCGGCGTCCTCCAGCTTCTCCGCGATGGTGCCCACGGTGTCGTCCGCCGTCACCTCCACGGTGGCCTTGGTGATGACCCCCCGGTTGAACGCGCAGAAATCCGACATCAGCAGCCAGCCCACGCCCGCCAGGATCGCCGAGGCGATCAGCACGCACAGAAGATAGATCAGCGGATTGATGCGGCGGCGCCGGCGCCGCCGGGTAGTGCCCGCAGGGCGGGCGGACTGCTGCTCTCCCCGGCTGCGGCGCACCTCTCCGGCGTCCCAGCTGGCGGTATCTCCCTTTTTGTAATCAGCCATTGAAACCTCCATGACTCCCCGCCCCGGGTTTTCCCAAAAGCGGCCCGAAATTTTCCTGTTTTGTCTTGTCCAACCAAATTTTTTCCAATGGCCAGGCTCCCTTTCGGGCTCCCGGCGCATAGAATGTCTCAAAGTGAGGTGACAATCCTATGTGCTTTAACAACGGAAACGACAATGGTTCCTGCCTGTGGCTCATCATCATCGTCATCCTGATTTGCTGCTGCTGCGGCAGCGGCAGCATCTGGGGGTCCGGCTGCGGCTGCGGAAACAGCTGCGGATGCGGCTGCGGATGCGGGAACAACTGCGGCTGCGGCTGTGGGAACAATTGCGGCTGCGGCTGCAACGATACCTGCTGCTGATCCGTCCGGCGGAGGGAGGGCGCGAAGCGCCCTTTCTCCAGCCCTGAAAAGGAGACAAGCCTTACAGCAGCTCCCGCACAATGCCGTACACCTGCCGGTGAATCTCCTCCGGCGGGCGGGGCGCCCCATCCCGGGCGCAGCCGATCACCGTCCACCCGCAGGCCTCCGCCACCGCCCCGGCGCTGGTCCGGCACCGGCGGAGATAGGCCTCGTCCCGCTCGTGGATGTCGGCGTGGGTGCCGGTGCGGTCCTCCCGGCTGCGCAGCATCCGCTCCGTGATCTCCGTGGGCATGTCCAGATAGAGCACCAGGTCCGGCCTGGGCAGGCCCAGGCGGTCGTACTCCAGCTGGAAGAGCCACTGGAGGAACGTCTCCCGCTCCCCCTCCGGCAGCTTGGAGGCCTGGTGGACGGCGTTGGACGTCGTGTAGCGGTTGGCCACAATCAGCCCCCCCGCCTCATAAAACCCGCCCCAATCCTCCTTGTAGGAGGCAAAGCGGTCCACGGCAAACAGCACAGAGGAGGCGTAGGCGTTCACGTCTCCCGGCTCCTTTCCCAGGGCCCCCTCCAAATACAGCCGGGCGGGCTCGGCAAAGGGATTGCCGTACCGGGGGAAGTCGATCTCCCGGTAGGCCACGCCCTCCTCGTCCAGGCGGCGGCACAGCAGCCGGGCCTGGGTGGCCTTGCCGGAGCCGTCGGTCCCCTCAAATACAATCAGTTTTCCACTCATCTGCGTCTTCTCTCCTGCTTCACATGGACCAAAAACAGCGGCAGCTTCATCATCCGCCCGATGCGCCGGGGCTCCTTGCACAGGCGGTAAAACCACTCCAGCCCGTGGTCGGACCAGAACTTCGGCGCCCGCTGCACCACGCCGGCGAACACGTCCAGGCTCCCGCCCAGGCCGCACAGCAGCTTTGCGCCGGTGGCCGGGCCGTTTTTCTGCATCCACAGCTCCTGCTTCGGCGCCCCCAGGCACACGAACACCACGTCGGCGCCGCTCTGGCGGATGGCCTCCGTCACGGGGCCGTCCTCCTGGAAGTAGCCGTCGTGGATCCCGGCCAGCCGCAGCCCCGGATACTGCCGGACCAGCCGCTCCGCCGCCCGGGCCGCCACGCCGGGCTTGGCCCCCAGCAGATAGAGGGACTTGCCCTCCTCTGCCAGTCTTTCCATCAAATGGGCGGCAAATTCAACGCCGGGCACTTTTTCCTTCAAGGGCGTTCCCAGCATCCTGGCGCCCTTCACCACGCCGACGCCGTCGGGCAGCACCAGGTCCGCGCCGTTCACCGCCGCCCGGGCCGCCGGGTCCTCCCGGCAGACCTCCACGATCTCCGGATTGGGCGTCGCCACATAGTGGGTGCCGCCCTCCGCCACCAGAGCCATCCCCCGGGAGACGGCCTCCTCCATGGTCAGATTGTCAAAACCGACGCCAAGCACGTCGATGCGCATGGAATCACCTACCACTTACATACTCATACAGTTTTTCATTATACCATAAGGGTCGACCTCTGTGCAACCCAAAACCTTCCTCCATCTGCCCTTTTGGCAAGAAAAAAGAGAGGCATACGCCTCTCTTTGTCCTTTGGGATCAGAGCTTCTCCTTGATCTTGGCACCCTTGCCCACGCGGCCGCGCAGATAGTACAGCTTGGCCCGGCGGACGGCGCCGTTGCGGACGACCTCAATGGAGTCGATGGAAGGAGAATGGACGGGGAACACCTTCTCCACACCGATGCCGTAAGAGATGCGGCGAACGGTGATGGTCTCCTCGATGCCGCCGTGCTTCTTGGCGATGACGGTGCCCTCGAAGACCTGGATACGCTCGCGGGAACCCTCCGTGACCTTCACGTGGACACGCACGGTGTCGCCGATCTGGACCTGGGGCGCCTCGTTGGCCAGGGTTTCCTTGTTCAGTTCCTCAATGAGATTCATGGGGTATTTCCTCCTCAAATATAGGCGTTCTTGCCGCTTTTCCCTGTGCAGATGCCAGTATCCGGCCCGCACACGGCAGAGGACCGCCCTTTCTAGCCGTAATAGGATACCATAACCCCCGCTAGATTGCAAGCATTATTTTACAAAAACCGCCGCCTCACTCCGGCAGGGCCCCCGTCAGGCTCCGCCCCGCCGCCGCCAGCGCTCCCGCCATCGGGGGCAGGAGCCACAGGCTCCCCCCGGTCCGCCACATCAGCCACGCCGCCCCGCCTGCCAGCGCCAGCCCCGTCCCGGCGCCGGTCCAGCGGACGAGCCGGTGCCCCGCCTCCGGCCCGGCGGCCCAGGAGACCAGCAGTCCCAGCGCCCGGCCGCCGTCCAGCGGGTAGATGGGCAGCAGGTTAAAGGCCGCCAGTACCAGATTGGCGCCCACGGCGGCGGACGCCGCCTCTCCCAGGGGGCGCAGGACCCAGGCCAGCAGCAAATTGGCCCCCGGCCCCGCCAGCACCCCCAGCAGCTCCCGGCCGTAGGACAGCCGGACGCTGTCCGTCTCCAGCACCGCCCCCAGCACGCCGATCCGCAGCCCGGTGATCCGGGCGCCCGCCGCCAGCAGCACCAGGCAGTGCCCCGCCTCGTGGACCGCCGCCGCCAGCAGCACCGTCCCCAGCAGCCCCCATCCGTTCACCGCGCCAAACCACAGCACCAGCAGCCAGAAGGCGCCGGAGACCCGGAGTCTACGCAAGGGAGACATAGTAGATGGGATTCAGATAGACGCCGTCCCGGTGGAGCTCGAAGTGCAGGTGGGGGCCGGTGGCCATTCCCGTCTCCCCCACCTCGGCGATCTTCTGTCCCTCCGTCACCCCGGTGCCCGCGGAGACCGTGACTCGGCTGCAATGGGCGTACAGAGTGGAATAGCCCCCGGCGTGGTCCACGATGCAGTATTTGCCATAGCTGCTGCTCTCCCCCACCGCCTTCACCGTGCCGTCGGCAAAGCAGCCGATGGCGGTGCCGGTGTTGGCCGCCAGGTCCACGCCGTAGTGAAACCGCTCCTCCCCCTCCACCGGGTGCTCCCGGTAGCCAAAGTTCGAGGAGAGAACACCGGATACCGGTGTGCAGTAGTCAAAATTCAAAATGGCCTGCTCCATGCTGACGCCCTCCGGCAGATTCTTGTCGGAGTAGAGTACATAGGCCAGACTGGCGGCCTGGGGCGTCTCCGCCGCCTCCGACTCCGGCTGGCTCTCCGGCAGACTCTCCGGCGCCGCTTTCCGGTAGGGCTGCAGCGTACCCAGCGCCGCGCCGTCCGCCAGCTCCCCCAATGCGGCCGTCTCCAGGGCCTCCCCCGCCGCTTGGGGATGGAACACCGCCTGGTAGACCTCCTGAGCGGCGCCGCCCAGGTCCGCCTCGCCGCTGAAGGCCCGCCCCACGGCGGAGAACACCGTCCGGACGTCCATATTCTGCTCCAGAGCCCCCGCCAGCTGCCGGTTCATCTGGGCCATCTTCTCCGGCAGCAGCAGCTTGGCCGCCACCAGCAGCACAAAGACGCTGCCGCAGATCACCAGCTGCACCAGCCGCTGCCGCTCCTTGGACGAGAGGGGCGCGGCCTTCCGCCGGGCCGCCTGCCGCGTGCCGCCCCGCACACCGCCGCGCCGCCGCTTCTCCGCCGCAATGGTACTGATTCTGCGTCCCGCCTGCCGTGAAGTCATAGCCTTCCCTCCCGTTCATCGCTCTTCCGCATCCTATGTCCGTTTTTCCGGGAATATTACCTTGACATTCTCGAAAAAATTCCGTATAATGGATTAGCTGTGGCGGGTGGGAAACCGCCGGGCAGTCATCCCAGCAATTTCCGGGTGTAGCGCAGTTGGTAGCGCGCTTGGTTCGGGACCAAGAGGCCGTGGGTTCAAATCCCGCCACTCGGACCATGCGGAGTGTCCTTCTAGGATTTGAGATCCTAGAAGGACACTCCGCTTTTTTATGCTCAAAATCCATCACGCATTGTTCCGGGGAGCAGCAAACGGCTGCTCCCTTTCTTGGTTGCATGAGGATGGCGGCCTCGGGGATGTCCTTGCGCTTGGGGGCGATAAACGCGCCGATGAAGTGATAATGGATGACCACCCGCTGGCGGGTCACGCTGTCCACCTTCTCCGCGCGATACACGTCGATGTGGTCTATCAGCTCCGTCACCGCGCTGGGTCAGCTTCCGCACGTCGGTATATTGGCGGATCGTATCAAGGAACCACTCGGCGGTCATCGTTTGGCCGCCCTCCTTGCGAAGCTCTTTCCGCAGGGCCTTAATTTTTCCGGCCACTTCTCCCTGCTCCTGCTCGTACTTTTCGCCATGCGGGAGAACCGTTCGTCGCTGGTTTTCCCGGCCACGCTGTCCTCATAGATACGTTCAAAAAGCACATCCAGCTCCTTCACCCGGGCCAACAGGCCATCCAGCTCCTTTTGCCTTCTGGCGCGGTCACGCTCCAACCTTTTCATGGAGCGCCCCACAATGGCCTGTGCAAAATCGTCCTCGTACTCATCGGCAAAGCGGGTCAGGCGGCGGATTTCCTCCAGCACCACTCGCTCCAGGAAGTCCAGCCGGATATAGATATAATGGGTGGACGTGCATTTGTCCTTGCCCCGGTTGTAGTTGCAGCAGCTGAAGTATTTGATGTGGTGATTGCCCTGGTTGAAATGAAAGTTGAGATTGCCGCCGCAGGCAGGGCATTTCAACAGGCCGGTGAAAATGCTCCGCTCCGTGTCGGCCTTGGTGGTGGGCTTCTTGCGGGTGCCGTGCTTCTTCTGTACCTTCTCCCAGGTCTCCAGGTCAATGACAGGCTCATGCACATTCAAGAACACGGCCCGGTTTTCCTCGGGATTGTCTATCTGTTTTTTCATCTTGCAGGACTTGAATAAGGTCTTAAAGTTGATCACATCCCCGCAGTATTCCTGCAAGGCGAGGATTTTTGCAACGGTGGAGTGCCGCCAATCGCTAGGGGAAAACCTGGTCTTTTTCCCGTCCCGGCCCACGCCCATACTCTGCCAGTAGGCGGTGGGGGTGAGGATGCCGTCGGCCTCCAGTGACGGAGCAATTTCACCGATCCCGAAGCCCTCCATGGCCATGCGGAAGATACGGCGGACGTTCACGGCGGCGGCCTCGTCCACGATCCAGCGGGTGGGGGCGGCCTCCGGGTTTTCCTGTACCCATAGGACGGGGGCGAGAGGGGGACGCCGGAATTGCCCTTCAGCTTGTTGACGATCCGGCGCTTCTTGGAGATGTCCTTGGTGTACCACTCATTCATAGAGATACGCACAAAGAGCCGCTTGTTCAGCCCTTCCTCCAATTCATAGAGGCGGGGGCGCAAAATGTACTCTCGGTTTGCCGTTTCAGCATAGACTTTTTGGTTTGCCGCATCGATACAGACAAACTCGCTTTCCTCCAACAGCCGAACCTCGTCCCCGGAAAAAACCGCAATGACCTTTGGGTAAGATGCGGAGAGGCTTTGCACAAGAGCGCCTATTTCGTCCGTCATTTTGTCGGCAACAATGATGATTTTCGGGTTTTTGCAGTTTTCATCTATTTTTACTTCAACTTGCATGATGTCACCTCCTTTCCTCTCGGCTTCTTGCATTTTTAATATAGGGATTTGGAAATTGCCCCACTATTGTTTTTTAATAGGTGGTCGATTTCGGGATATGGGTGGTGCTGCTCACGCAATTTGTATATGCCCCATGAGGTTAGGCCCACGCCTAAAAAGATGAACGCTATACAAATCGGAGTAGTAGCACCTTGACTGACTACATGAGTATTCGGCATTGTGTCGATTATGTGATAGGTCATATTTGAAGTCCAAACTCCAACCGTTCCAAAGAGAATAAGAGTAGCACCGCATACCGCGCCGATTATTGCACCCAAGCGCTTTTTCTTATTATCTATTTTCTTTTCACAAATGGGCGGCTAATTTTCAAGCGGCTTAAATGCGACTGTGATAACCGCTCCCTCTGTGTCGGTTGCCTGTGTCATTGAAAGACCCGACCCTTCATTGAGTACAGCGGAGTAAACAACAGGTTCCGAATCGCTCCCGGCTGGTTCAGCTTGAATTGAGATAGCGCCGCTAAAAGTCGCTTCACCTTCATCGTAGATGGTAAAAGTGATTTCGACAGAAGGCTCATATTTATAATTTTCCTCTGCCTGGGGCGTCCAGTAAAGGGTACTGCCGCTTGGGAGTGATAGTTGTTTGCCCTGCGGATAAGCTGTACCGTCGTGGTCTTGATAGCCTATGAGCGTGCCGGTATCGCATTCTGCTTGAATGGTCGAATAGGGCAAATCAAACTGAAACGGAAATGCGGGGAGTTTGGAGCTTAAAAGCGGCTCATATTCCCACACAACATTGGAGGTCGCACTTGTATCCGGCGAGGTGTTGTCGCTGATCGTCCATTTCCCGGTTTCCGTGTCCTGGGTCAGGTAAAAATACTGCTGCGTGCGGCCGTCGTCCATAAAGGTCTTTGTGTGGTCGTACTCCACATAATAGTCTGCATATACCACAACAAAGTGTTTTGCCAGATACTCGTCCGTCCAGCCCCGCGCCTGGGCAAGCTCGCTGCCGGAATACATGGCCGCGACACGCGCCGTTTCATCTTCATCCACTTTGATTTCATGGACACGCACGCTGACCGTATATTCCTTCCCAGCCTGACCTTCAATCGCGCTTTGGACGGTCTGCACCGGATCGGCAGACGGCTTTTGCAGCCACGGGTCGAACCAGCCCAACTGGTACGCGGCAAATCCGCAAAGGGTCAGCATCGCGGCAATCGCCGCGATGAGCGCCAGCGTCCGCTTCATGCTTCGGGCTTTTTGGGTTGTATTCATAAAACTTCTCTCCTTTGCCTCCATAATGTATTTATCATCGATCGTTCCCAGAGCGTCGAGAATGTGACTTGCGTTCATGCCACTCCCTCCTTTTTTAGATGTGAAAGCAGCTTTGCCCTTGTCCTGCGGAGCATGGATTTTACCTTGCTGGTGCTGAAACCAAAGTCTGTGCTGATTTGCTCGATAGAGTCCAGATACCAATAGCGGCAGAGAAAGACTTGCCTTTCCGTAACCGGCAGATTGGCAGTAAAGCGATTGAGCGATTTTGACAGCTCCGCCGCCATAATTTCATCCTCCACCATGACAGTTGACGGCACACACTCCGAAAGCTCGTCAAGGGCAAGGGAAACTTCGCCGCGGCCACGCTTGTCCCGATGACTATCCCGCCATTTCTTGAGGGATACGCGCCGGGTAATTTTTCCGAGGAAAGAACGAAGGATATATGGACGGTGGGGAGGCATGGCGTTCCACGCGCCGAGATAGGTATCGTTTACGCTCTCGTCCACATCCTCCTGATCGCAGAGAATGTTATACGCAATGGCATAGCAGTATTTCCCATACTTTGACGCAGTTTCCGTGATTGCGCTCTCGTCTCTTGCCCAATATAAATCTACAATTCGGTTGTCCTCCATCCTGCCACCTCCTATGGTCTATGTAAGGGCCCTTCACCTATCTACTTCCCGTTTTCTGTCTTTGGTCGCATGAAATAATGTAATTTTTCCTCTTCATTTTATTTCTTTTTACGCCTGCAGGCAAGGATGCAATAAAGGGATGAATTGCGCGGTTTGCTGTGGTGCCCCCAAACCCGCTGGGTACTTCTGGCCACACTGACCAGAAGTACCCTTATTGTCTGCGGCCTGTCGCTATCGCTCCTGGGCCCTATTTTCCCGCCCACCAAGACTGAAATGTTAGCTTCTGTGGAAAGAATTAAGGGTGGGACATGAAATCATACCACCCCTCTGTCAACCGGCCCCGCAAAGCCTTGGTACAAGCGGGTTTTGAATGCCCGATTGTCCACGCTCCGGCCTTAAATGTTACGCTTTGAAGTTCCAATCAGGGGCAGGCCATAAAAAGATACCAGCCCCCTGCAAACCGGGCCTGCAAAGCCTTGAAGCAAGCGGCTTTTTTCGGGCTATAAGCGTACAGGCCAGCCCTCGTTTTCATGTGTGTTTCGTTTCCACACGCTCCGATTTTTTAATTTGCGGGTTCAACCTTATCCCCCGCCCCTGGTGGATAGCACAGCCGGGGCCGCCCGTCAAGGGCAAGCCGCCGCGAAGCGGCGGTGCTACGTACCCTTGACTGTCAACCCCGCCCGCGCCCAGGGACGGGCGGCGACGGGAGATCTATCACCGGAGCCCGTTTTGTGATGGAAAGCCTCTGGCCACACTGGCCAGAGGCTTAGGGATATAAGGCGCTGCCTGTCATTTCATTTGATGGCGTTTGCCCACAGTTTGGATTTTTGTTGTAAATACCACATACCCACTGCTCGCAGACCATTGTTTTTCCTGGGGTACTCCAAGTCCTATAATTCCGCTCAGCAAAACGCACAAGGCAAAAAAGAGATTTGACCCGAAAAGCCAGTGTTTTCAAGCCTTGCGAGGCCCTCAACCGAGAAAAGTTGAGGGCCTCGCATTTTAGATATTAAGCACCCAGAAAGTCACTCCGGCAGGAGTTGAACTCCCGGCCGGGGAGCACAGTGTAAAAAAGAGAATAGAAGAAACAACGTACCCTCAGGAGCAATTCCACATTGAGTTGCCATCACTATGCGCCAGATCCACAATAGGCTTCGGCGCTTTTTATATTCTTATGTGAAAGCCGCATGTGGAAGAAAACACTCAATAGAATAGGCACGGCACCTAACGGAAAAAAGGATGAGTATATTACAGCAAATTACATGTACGTTGTCAATCTTGTTTCAGTTTACAGCTTGTTAGTGAAAGCGTTTACCGAGAAACGAATATGAACTGTCAAAAAATAAGACACATATTGAGGTTTTGATTTATTTGCGTTATAATATTTTATTAGAACATAACCGAGTGAAACAAGGGCTCCGGCTTGCCGCAGTCCTTCAGTCATAACCGCGGGGCCTTTTAACGGGATCGGAAACCTGGTGGTGAACGCGGACAAGCAGAGGGTATTTTTCGACTCTTACCTCAGCACGTCGTTTCTAGCGGCCTAAGGGGATGCTGAGACAACGCTTTGTGAACCGCCCGAAGAAGTCTGTATATCAACCGAAAACAGCAAATAACGGAATGTTGTTTGTAAATGGAGGAAGAGATCATGAGAAAAAGCGCAGCGGCACTATGTATGGCCGTGATTTTGTGCCTGAGCCTTCTGACTGGATGCGGAAACACTCCGGCTATCGGGGGCGGACAGGTCTTTTTGGAAAATGAGGCCGAGGGTCAAGATGAGCAGGTTCTAAAATTCTTTGCTCCTACGGACAACGATTCCAGCATGGCGCGGTATTACAAGGAGATGATTGACCGCTATAATGAAGGCCATTCAGGACTGCGGGTGACGCTGGAGGGAATTTCGACGGCGGACGGTTTCAATGAATACCTGGAGCAGCGCCTGGACGCCGGCGAAGGAGATGACGTCTTCATCCTCAATGCGGACAGCGTAAAGCCGCTCCACGCCAAGGGATACTTGTACGACCTTTCCGGTCTCCCCGTCTTTGAAAAGCTGAACGGCGCCACCAAGGATCAGGCGATGATCGGGGATATTGCCTATTGCATTCCGGTAAACATGTCGGCTTACGTCATGTTTGTCAATGTGGATCTGCTGGAGCAGTACGGCCTGGAGCCGCCGCAGAATTTGGAAGAGTTCATCACCTGCTGCCGGAGCATCAAGGCCGGCGGCGGTACGCCGCTGAGCCTCAACCGCTGGTATGCGCTGACCGTTCCGGCGATGGCCAACGGCCTCTATCAAATCTACAGCGCGGAGAATTCCAAGGAACTGCTTGCGGGACTGAACAGCGGCGAGGTCAAGATCGGCGATTACATGCTGGAGGGCTTTGAGCTGTTCCAGACCGCAGTGGAGGAGGGGTGGTACGGTGACGGACTGGATGCTGCTGCCGTCAACGCGCTCAAGGCGGGGGAAACGGATTATCCGGACTTTGCCGCGGGGAAAACCGCTTTTTACTTCATTACAGTGGGCAATATAAAACGGATGGATAGCAAACATCCGGAGATCAACTGCATCGCGCAGGGCATCCCCATTCCCGGCGGCACGGTGACCCTGCCGGCTGTGGTATCCCGCCTCAGCGTCAACGCCAACAGCGAGCACCTGGAGGATGCATTGGAATTCGTCTCTTATATCACAAGCGGCGTCTACCGCAAAACCTCCGAGGGCGGGGGCAGTGAGCTGCCGATTTATGACGATGTTGCGTTCGAGCTTAGCAATGAGAGAATGCGGCCGGCCTACGAAACGTATATAAGCGGCGGGCAGATTCCCATCGAGGACATGAGACTTCATTTCACCTACTGGGACACCGTGCGCGAGCTGTGTATCAAAATGTTTGACGGCATGACGGCGCAGGAAGCCGCAGAGGAGTACAACCGCATTCAGGCGGAACAGATTGCGGCGTATACAGGCTGAGAGAAAGCGGGAGGCCAAGATGAAGAAGAGGGAATTCGACGGCAAGAAAATGGTATTTCTGGCCGTCTGCCTATGCCTGATGCTGATGGCCCTGATCGCCCTTTTTATCAACAAAGGTTATGTGCAGTCCATTCAAAGTCTGGTGCGCAGCACGACCAAGTCGAACATCAGCGAACTGACCGTCAGTAAGGCGCAGTATTTGGATGAAAAAATGCACTCCGAACTGCTCTCCCTCCAATCCCTGGCCAGCAGCATCAGCATGAACGGTCCCGAGTTCTTCGACCGGACCCTGGTGGACGAATACGCCGGGCTGCATGGCGCTACCAATCTGTGGATCACGGATCTTAGCGGCAACCGTTGGAGCGTCAGGCCCGCAGATGAGGGCGGGGTTTTCCCAGAGGACAAAAACCTCTCGGGAGCGGCCCTTCGGGGAGAAACCTGCATCTCCGACACCTTCATCGGCGCACAGGGCAAGCGGCAGGTCCTGTTCCAGACGCCCCTCTACGAGGACGGGCGGGTGGCCGGAGGATTGTACGTGGCGCACTCTGTAGAGATGCTGCAAAACACCTACGGAGGCACTACATACAACGACGCCGGGTACAGTTACGTGCTGGATGCCGACGGCAGTATCGTCCTCTCCCCCGTGCGCTTTAGCTCCCTGCAGCTCTACAGCCAGTTCCGCCAAGTGCTGGAGTTGGGCGAGAACAGTCCCGAGTCGATCGCCGCATTTATGGATGCGCTCCAGTCGGGCGCTAGGGGGAGCGCCACCTTCAACATGGAGGAGGAGCAGCAGTTCCTCTCCTTCGTACCGCTGGAGGAAAAGCCCGGCTGGAATTTTGTGACGGTGATCCCGCTGAACATGGTGGAAAAGGACGGCACGGAGATCATTTCGCTGGCAGTCCGGATGGCTGCGGTCGTCATCGCGGCCATTCTTGTCACCCTGGCGCTGGCCGTCTTGATGCTTTACCTCGGCACCAAGCGGCGGCGGGAGTCCGACCTCTATATCCAGAACATCTATCAGGCCATCTCCCAGAATATCGACACCGTCATCTTTATCGTGGACGGTAAAACCGCTCGGGTGGAGTATGTGTTTGAAAATGCACGGGAGGTGCTGGGCATCCCCGCCGGAGACTTTTCCAGTCCGGACGGCAAGGCGGCGGGAGGATTTCAGCAGGCCTTGCAGGTGTGGATGCGTGAGGAACGCCCCACAGAAAAGACGTTTTGGGAGCGCCGGTTCTTCAACGACAGGCTGGGGGCCTATGTGTGGCTGAAGCTCACCGCGCTCCCGGTGAGGCTGCGCGGCGAGGCCAAATACATTTTCGCCGCCACGGACATCACGCAGGACCGGAAGATCCGGGAAGATCTTAATGCCGCCGTGGCGGCGGCGGAGCAGGCCAACGCGGCCAAGAGCCGGTTCCTCTCCAATATGTCTCACGACATCCGCACACCCATGAACGCGGTGATCGGCATGAGCAAACTGGCTGAGATCCATATTGAGGACCAGGCTAAGGTGAAGGACTGCCTCCGCAAGATCGAGGTCTCCTCCAAGCACCTGCTGAACCTCATCAACGACGTGCTGGACATGTCCAAGATCGAGAGCGGCAAAATGACTCTGTCAGCGGAGCCCTTCTCCCTGTCTGAACTCATCGAGGGGGACCTGGCCATCGTCCAGCCCCAGTGCCGGGCCAAGGAGCAGACCTTTGCCGTGGAGACAAAAAATATCCGCCATGAACTGCTGGAGGGCGACCCGCTGCGGCTGAACCAGGTGTTTTTGAATCTGACCTCCAACGCCGTCAAGTTCACGCCGGAGCGCGGCTCCATCACGTTCACCATTGAGGAGCTGCCCCAGCGGCACATGGAGTATGCGCTGTTCCGGTTCCAGGTGGCGGACACCGGCATCGGGATCGCGCCGGAATTTCTGCCCAAGCTCTTTACGCCTTTTACCCGAGAGTCCACCAAAACGGTGAACCACACCGAGGGCACCGGCCTTGGCCTCCCTATCGCCAAAAATATTGTAGAGGCGATGGGCGGACAGCTCCTTGTGGAGAGCGCGGAGGGAAAAGGCACCACGTTCACCGTCGAACTGGAATTTAAGCTTCCGCCCGGCGCGGAGGATGAGCTGGAGGGGGCTTCGGTTTTGAAGGGCCTGCGTGTTCTGTTGGCGGACGGCAATCCCACCGATGCGGAACTCCTGGAGACCTATCTCACCAGCTTTGGTATGACAGTGGACACCGTGCATTTCGGAGAGGAGGCGGTCCGCGCCGCAGGCAATGCCTCATATGCGCTCGTTGTATCGGACTGGAAGCTGCCGGACATGGACGGCATGGAGACGGTGCGCCGCATTCGGGCTGGCGGCGCCGATCCCCGGGCCGTTCTGGTCACAGGCGGAGACGGCTATATGGAAATGGATACGGCAGAGAAGCCCCTGGACGCCATCCTGCAAAAACCGATCTTTAAGAGCGTACTGTGCAGGAGCCTGGTAAAGATATTTACCAATAAGGCCGGCGCGTCTGCCCATTCATCGTCTCAGGATGTGTTGTCCGATAGGCGTTTCCTGCTGGTGGAGGATAATGAACTCAACCGTGAGATCGTTGTCCAGATCTTTGAGCTCTCCGGCGCGTCGGTGGAGACGGCCGAGGACGGAAGGGCGGGCGCGGAGGCCTTTGAGGCTTCGGCCCCCGGCCACTTTGACGCCATTTTCATGGACATCCAGATGCCGGTGATGAACGGCTATGAGGCGACCAGGCGTATCCGCGCCTCGGGCCATCCCCAGGCGCAGAGCATCCCCATCGTGGCCATGTCGGCCAATGTGTTTGCTGAGGACGTGCGCGCCTCCCTGGCGGCCGGCATGAGCGCCCACACCGGCAAACCCATTGATATGGACGATATCTGCCGGATTCTAAAAGAGCTGCTGCCAGGGCGTGAAGAGGCATAATACACCCAAGCGGTTGGGCCGGTCTGGGAGGCGCAACTGTGAGAAAGGGCTGAATAACCGATTGAATTTTAAAAGTATATGGAAAAATATGTATCCATCAGGTTGTGCGCACCATCTCGGGAAAGGGGAACGCGAAATGAAAAATTTGAGACGGGCTGCCCGGCGGTACGGGGTCCTGCTGCTGATTCTGGCCGTCGCGCTTCCATCCGTCCTTTCCGTCGGCGTCCGGGCGGCGGCGTCCGGGCGCGTGTTGAAGGTCCCCTTCCCCCAGGTGCCTGGGTTCACGGAGACGGATGAATTCGGCAACCGGCACGGCATCGTGGTGGACTATCTCAACGAGATCGCCAACTACACCGGCTGGAAGTATGAATATGTGGATACGGACGGCGACTCGGTCCTCTCGGGCTTTATGAATGGAGAATACGACCTGCTGGGCGGGGCCTATTACCAGCCGGTGCTGGAGCAGTACTTCGCCTACCCGGACTATAACGCGGGGTACACCAAGTCCATCCTACTCTCCCGCAGGGACGATGAGAGCATACGGCCCTACGACTGGGAAAGCATGGCCGGAAAGACCATCGGCGTTTACGACCGCGCCGGGGAGAACATCCGCAGGCTCCAGGATTTCCTCACCGTCAACAAGATCGACTGCACCATCGTCTACTACGGCGCCGAACAGATGTCGGAGAACGGGAACCTGTACCAGCATTTGAAGGATGGAGAGGTCGACATGCTGCTGGGCAACCACTCCGACGGCGACGAGGCCTTTCGTCCTGTGGCCGTGTTCGATTCCCAGCCCCACTATATCGTCACGACGCCGGACCGCACGGACATCCTGGAGGGGCTCAACATGGCGCTGGAGAAGATTGCCGACTCCAATCCCAACTTCGCCAAGGAGCGCTACGACGCCAACTTCACCGACAGCGGCATCGCAAATATTTTTTTAAACGATGAGGAGAAAGCGTACATCAGCCAAAAGCAAACCGTATCGGTGGCAGTGGTGGCCCAATGGCATCCCCTCTACTGTTTGGAGTCGGCCAACGACCTCCACAATGGGCTGATCCCGGATGTCCTGGACCGGGTGGCGGCATACACCGGTCTTACCTTTACTTACGTGTCCGCGGATAGCTATGCCGAAGCCATCGAGTTGGTCCTCCGGGGCGAGGCGGATATGCTGGGCGCCTTCCTGGGTACGACGGATGAAGGTGTAGAGATGGATATGGCCCTGTCCAGCACCTATGCCGCCCTCAACGACATCGTCGCCCGGAACAAGTCGGTCAGCTTCCCTGCCGAAGGCCTGGTGGGTGCGGTCATGGAGGGGCGGCACCTCCCCGCCAGCATCCGGGCCGCCGAGGAACGGGCATACCGCAGCGTGCCTGATGCCTTGGCAGCCGTAAACCGGGGCGAGGTGGATTTTGTTTACGGCATCTCCGCCCGGATCGAGCAGGTCATCCAAGAGCACCACTACTCCAACGTGGTGCCCAACACCCTCGTCAACAACCGCAATGACATTTGCTTTGCCCTGCCCCGTCCCACCCAGGTGGAGCTGCTCACCATCCTAAACAAGGCCGTCAACAGCCTGAGCAGCGAGGACAAGGTCACCCTGGTCAATCAAAACCTGATCTCGGCAGGGGTCGGCCATCTCTCCGTGGTAGAGCTGGTTTACGCCAACCCCTTCCTCTTCATTTCCGTGTGCGCCGGCATCTTCCTGCTGCTGGGCATCCTGCTGCTGGTGGTGACCCGCTCCCGTATCCGCGCCGCCCGCATGGCGAGCGAGCTGGAGCGGGCGGAGGCCGCCAGCCGGGCCAAAGGGGAGTTTCTCTCCCGGATGAGCCACGAAATCCGTACCCCTATGAACGCCATCGTGGGCCTGAGCGAGCTCACCTGCCGGAGAGAGGATGTCACAGAGGGCGTGCGGGAGAATCTATTGAAGCTTCGCGCCTCTTCCCACTACTTATTGAGCCTCATCAGCGACATCCTGGACATGAGCCGCATCGACAACGGCATGATGACGGTCTCCAGCGAACCCTTCTCCCTGGGGCGGCTTCTGACCGACCTGGAGAGCATGATGACCCCGGAGGCGGGACGGCGGGAGCTCAGCTTCTCGGTGGAGCGGGACCTCACCGACGACGCCGTGCTGGGGGACGCCGTGCGCCTCAAGCAGGTTCTGAGCAACCTGATCTCCAACGCCTTTAAGTTCACCCCCTCCGGCGGACGGGTCCGCCTTACCGTCACCGAGACGGAGCGGGGGGACGGGCGGGGGAGCTACCGTTTCCAGGTGGTTGACAGCGGCGTGGGTATTGCGCCCGAGCATCAGGAGCGGATATTCGGCGCCTTTGAGCAGGTGGGTCCCAACCTGGCCAAAAGTCAGGGGACCGGCCTGGGCCTTGCCATCAGCCGGACCCTGGTGGAGCTGATGGGCGGAGAGCTGAAGCTCAGGAGCGCACCGGGCGAGGGCAGCGAGTTTTACTTTGAGGTATCCCTTCCTCTGGGCGTCGGCGAGTCCGCGCCGGAGCCCTCCGAGTGGACCCAGTCCCTGGAAGGGATGTGCATCCTGCTGGCTGAGGACAACGACCTGAACGCCGAGATCGCGACCGAGCTGCTGAAGTTCCAGGGCGCCAAGGTGCGCCGGGCCGAGAACGGGGCGGTGGCCGTTTCCCTCTTCCGGGACAGTGCGCCCGGGGACTTTCAGGCCGTCCTGATGGACATTCAGATGCCGGAGCTGAACGGACTGGAGGCCGCCCGGGCCATCCGGGCCATGGATCGTCCGGACGCCGGGAGCGTGCCCATCATCGCCATGACGGCCAACTCCTTTCAGGAGGATGTGGATGCGGCCATGGAGGCGGGAATGAGCGGTTTTGTGGCCAAGCCGGTGGATGCCGCCTATCTCTATCAGGTGCTGCACCAGGCGGTGAACATTCCTGGAATTTGAGACCCTTGACTGTCAATCCCGCCTGTGCTTTTTATATATTTGCAATCGGCTCCAGACAACAAGGCAATTTGATCCGGCACCCTTACAGACAAAGGAACGGCGGGAGCATCGTTTGCGATGCCCCCGCCTTTTCATTTTCCGTTCCCCAGTACGCTCTTCCCTGCCGTCCGGCTCACTTCCGCCCGTACAGCACCTTGGCCAGCTCGATATAGAGCCGGTCCCGCTCCCGGATGGCCACGTCCGCCCGATCGCCGGAGTAGTCGTAAAACCCGGCGCCGGACTTGACGCCGTAGCGCCCCTCCGACACGATCCGGGCCAGCAGGGGGTCCCCGTCCTTCCGGTCGCACAGCGTCTCATTGAGGTAGCGGTTGACCCGGTCGTAGGTGTCCAGCCCGCCGAAGTCACAGACGCCAAAGGGCCCCAGCGCCGCGTACCGCAGGCCCAGGCCCGCCTTGAGCACGGTGTCGATGTCCTCCAGCTCCGCCACGCCCTCCTCCACCAGGTACAGCGCCTCCCGCAGCATGGCGTATTGCAGGCGGTTGAGGATGAAGCCGTTGATGTCCTTTTTCACAATGACCGGCTCCTTGCCCAGTCCCTTCACCAGATCGTACATCCGCTGCACGTAGACATCCTCCGTCCGCTCCCCCCGGATGATCTCGCACAGCGGCAGCAGATGGGGCGGATTCAGCCAGTGCTGGCCCATAAACCGCTCCGGCCGGTGGACCGGGCGGGCCACCTCCGTGATCAGCATGCCGCTGGTATTGGTGGCCAGCAGGGCCTCCTCCGGGGCGATGCGGCTGGCCTCCTCCCAGAAGGCGTGCTTGGCCTCCATGTTCTCCACGATGGCCTCCACCATCAGCGCACAGTCCTCCATGCAGGCTTTGGAGGTGGTGTAGGTGATCCGTCCCAGCAGGGACAGGGAGTCCGCCTCCGTCAAAATCCCACCCTTGCAAAGGGTCTCCTGGTTCAGCGCGATGAGGTTCTTCGCCCGGTCCAGGCCGGACTCCGACCCGTTCCAAAGCGCCACCTGATAGCCCGCCTGGGCATAGACCTGGGCCAGGGACGCGCCCATCATGCCGGCCCCCGCCAAAACAATCCGGTTTTGATCCATTCCGTCTCTCCTCCTGTCAGTTCCCGGCCCCGCAGGACCGGCGCATGATGCGCAGTGCCGTCTCCAGGGCGGCGGGGGTCAGCTCCGCCGCGTCCGGCTCCAGGCTGACGGTCCCATCGTATCCGCTGTCCAAAATCGCCCGGAAGGTCCGGGCGCAGAGGGCCTCGTCCCCCGGGCCGTACAGCCCGCGGCGCAGCCCCTCCCCCACGGTGCTGACATGGAGGTGGCGGGTCCAGGGGAGATACCGCCCCAGCGCGGACCAGTTCTCCCCTTGGGTCTCCATGTGGTATAGATCCACCACCAGCCCCACGTTCTCCAGATCCACCCGGCGCACCATGTCCAGGGCCTCCTCCGTCCGGTTCATGTAACTGCACATGCCCTGCTGGATGGCCTCCACCAAGACCTGAATCCCATAGGGCGCCGCCGCCTGGGCCGTGATGCGGAGGAACGCCTCGCACTGCCGGTCCGCAAGGTCCCGGTCGTAGCCCTCCGGCAGCCGGCGGGCCGGGGGCGCCCCCACGCCGACACAGGCCGCTCCCAAAACGGCGGCCTTTTCCATCAGGCGCTGGGCGTAGGACGCCGCTTGCCCAGCGTCCGCCCCCTCCCCCACGATGGCGGGAACGCCCCTGCAATAGGCGTTGAGCCGCAGGCAGGGCACCCCCAGGCGCCGGAGCGTTTCCGCCGCTGCCGCCAGTGCCTCCGGCGGCAGGGCCTCCACCTCCCAGGCGGGAAATTCCACATACGCGTATCCGGCGCGGACCGCCGCCTCGTATTGGTCCATGGGCACACAGCATCCGATCTGCATGGTCCTCCTCCCTCTCTCCTCAAAAATCGGGACAGGAAGCCCTTCTGTTTCCGACAAAAAGGCTCCCTGTCCCCGTCACCGCCGCAAAGCGGATGCCCTGCCGGGCCTCATGCCGCGGCGGTCGCCGTCACGCCGGTGCGCGCGGGCCGAAGGGCTCAGGATCTGCCGGTGATCTGGTCGATCTTTTCCAGCAGCGCGGGAGAGACCTGGTCCGCACCGTCGCCCACATAGGTGTCGTACACGCTCTTGGTGGCCTCCACGAAGGCCGCCTTGTCCGGATAGTTGATCTCCATACCGGCGTCCATCAGGTCCTTCATCATCTGCTCTTCCTGCTGGCTGCAGTACTCTCGCTCCCACTGGCAGGCCTCGGTGCCGGCCTCGTCCACGATGGCCTGGAGATCCGCGGGCAGCGCGTCATAGGCGGCCTTGCTCACCATGAGCGGCGCGGGAGAGTACAGGTGCTCCGTCACGCTCAGGTAGGTCTGCACCTCGTTGAACTTGCTGGAGGTGATGACGCTCAGCGGATTCTCCTGGGCGTCGATGGTGCCCTGCTGCAGCGCGGTGAACAGCTCGCCGAAGGCCATGGGGGTGGGGTCGGCGCCCATGATCCGGAAGGCGTCCATGTGGACGGGGTTCTCCATGGTACGGATTTTAATGCCCTTGAGGTCGTCGGGGGCGTTGATGGGACGGACGCTGTTGGTGATGTTGCGCATGCCGTACTCCATGAAGCCCAGGCCCTTGATGCCCACGTCGTCCAGCGCCGCCAGCATATCCTGGCCGATCTCGCTGTCGCAGACCAGGCGGGCCTGCTCGTTGCTTTCAAACAGGAAGGGCAGGTCGAAAGGCAGGAACACATCGGTGAAGCCCGCCAGCGCGGAGGCCACCATGATGCCGGACTGGATGGTGTTCATCTGCATGCCCTCGATGCAGTCCCGGTCGCTGGCCAGCTGGGCGCTGTGGAACACGTCCATATGGATGCGACCATCGCTCTTCTCCTCAATCAGCTCGGCGAATTTCATGACGCCCTGGACCGCGGGATGCTCCTCCGTGTTGGCGCAGGAGGCCACCCAGGTGAACTCCGCTCCGCCGCCGGCCGCGCCGGCATCCTCGGGCGTCTGCTGTTCCGGCGTGCCGCCGGAAGGCGTCTGGGCTGTTCCGCCGCATCCGCTGAGCATTCCAAGGCTCAGCGCCAGCACCAGGCAAAGGGTAACCATTCTTTTCATGACAAAACCTCCTTCTATTTTATGCGCCGGAAAACGGCGGCATAATCCAATGGTCACTTGATCAGTCCCATCAGCGTGGGAATGAGCAGGGAGATGGGTTCGATGAATGTAATGAGCAGCAGGGCGGCGATGTTGGCAATGAGGAATTTCACCAGCGCCCTGGAGTTCTCCTCGATGGAGATCTTGGCGATGCCGCAGGAGACGAACAGATTGACGCCCAGCGGCGGCGTGGACATGCCGATGGCCAGGTTCACCACCATGATGATGCCGAAGTGGACGGGATTGATCCCGAACTGGGCCACGATGGGCATGAAGATGGGCGTCAGGATGATGATGGAGGCCGTGACGTCCATCAGGCAGCCCACGATCAGCAGGAAGGCGTTGATGACCAGCAGAATGACGTACTTGTTGTTGGACAGGCCGATCATAAACGCGGCGATGGCGTCCGGAATCCGGGCGGAGGTCAGGATCCAGCCGAAACTGGAGGCCGCCGCCACGATGATCATGACCATGGCCGTGCTCTTGCCCGCGTTCATCAGAAGTTCCGGCAAATCCCGGAGCTTCAGCTCCCGGTAGACCACGGTGCCCACCACAAAGCCGTAGATGGTGGCCACCGCGGCGGCCTCCGTCGGCGTGAAGACGCCGCCGTAGATGCCGCCCAGGACGATGACGGGCATGAGCAGGGCGAACGCCGCGCTCTTGAAGCACTTCCACACATTCCCCCAGGAGAAGGGCGTCCGGTTCTCCAGGCCGAAGCCGTTGCGCTTAGAGGAGACGTAGGCCACCCCCATCAGCACCAGGCCCACCAGGATGCCGGGCCCGAAGCCCGCGGCAAACAGCGTGGAGATGGAGACGGAACCCGCGATGCCGTAGTTCACCATGGGGAGGGACGGCGGGATGATGACGCCGATGGCCCCGGCCACCGACATCAGCGCGGCGGAGAAGGGCTTGCTGTATCCGGCCTTCACCATCTCCGGAATCATGATGCCGCCGATGGCGGCGACGGTGGCGGGGCCGGAGCCGGAGATGGCGGCAAAGAGCATGCACGTCAGCACCGCCACCATGGCCAGTCCCCCGGTAAAGCCGCCCAGCAGGGAGTTGCAGAAGTTGATGAGCCGCCGGGAGATGCCCCCCCGCTCCATCAGGTTGCCCGCCACCATGAACAGGGGGATGGCCAGCAGCGGGAAGGAGTCCACGGAGGTGAACATCCGCTGGGCGATGACCAGCATGGGCGTGGAGGACGCGGCGCTGATCCCGGCAAAGCAGGAGGCCGCCAGCACGATCCAGATGGGAAAGCCCAGCACCGCCGTCACCGCAAAGGTCACAAACAATACCGTTGCCATTGTTACAGCACCTCCTCTTTCTCCTCGCGGAAGGTCTTCACCGCGCGGCAGATCTCCACGATATAGCGCAGGATGCAGAAGGCCATGCCGATGGGGATGGCGATGTACACGGTCCACATGGGAATCCGCATGGCGGGCGAGACCTGCCCCGACGCCATTTGGGCCAGCACGATGTCCGCGCCGAACTTCATAATCAGCGCGCACACGCCCATGCCCACCACCTGCGTCAAAATACCCAGAACCTTCCGCCCCGTCTTGGGCAGCAGCAGCGTGAAGGCCTCGATGCCCAGGTGGGCGCCGGTTTTGATGCCGT
Source organism: uncultured Oscillibacter sp. (assembly GCF_900544955.1). Classification (GTDB taxonomy): domain Bacteria; phylum Bacillota; class Clostridia; order Oscillospirales; family Oscillospiraceae; genus Oscillibacter. Next base: position 1,247 of record NZ_UQXD01000001.1, on the reverse strand, counting down.
AGGCCGTTCCGAAGAAGGTGATGTACACCTGCAAGTACCGGGACAGCTCCTCCGACCAGGGCAGCGACGCCTTCAAAATGAACCGGAACACCACCTGCAAGAAGACCACGACGCACATCAGCCCAATCATGACTGCACAGCAGTATCCCTCAAAGTTGCCCGCTATTTTTTTTACCGTCTTCATGATTTCTCCATCTCTCCCTCCAAAATGAACCCGCACGGGTCCCGCCTAGGACTCCCGCTTCTCGGATAAAAGCCGCATGCGCTTGAACCGCTCCATGTTGTCCTCCAGATGCTTCTGCATTACGGCCCTGGCCTGGGGGGCGTCATGGCGGCGGACGGCGTCCAGAATCAGCCCGTGGTACTTCACGCCGTTGCCGCTGCCGATGGTGGCCGTCATATCCAAAATGGACGGCCCCAAAAGCCCCTCGTAGGAGTGGAAAATCTGAACCGCCAGGGTGTTCTGGGTGCACTCGCTGATCAGCATGTGAAACTCCAGGTCCGTGTGCACGTACTGGTCCAGCACCTCCACCTCCTGCTTCATCCGCTCGTAGTTCTCCTCCAGGCGGCAGATCTGCTCCTCCGTGGCCTTCAGGGCGGCCACCTCCGCCACGCCGCTTTCAAACATCTCCCGGAACTCGAAGATTTTTGCCATCTCCTCCTCGCCGATGGTGAAGAGGGGGACCGTGGTCTGAAAATAGTGGTCTAGGCCCGTGGTCTGGACAAAAGAGCCCTCGCCGTGGCGGGTGGCGATCAGCCCCTCCCCCGCCAACTTCTGCACCGCCTGCCGCACCGTTCCGCGGCTGACGCCGAAGAGCCCCATCAGCTGGTTCTCCGAGGGAATCTTCTCCCCCGGCTTCCACTCCCTGCTGAGGATTTGGTTTTTCAACTGGTGGTAGACCTGTTCGCCGATATTGATTTTTTGAATCTCCACAATGCCCATATACTTATTAGACAACCTCCAATAGACAACCATTCACTTCATGTTCAGTATACCGGGTCTCCGCCGGTTTTTCAATTGATGGCAATTCAGAAAAACCGGCACCGATTTTGTACAGAAACACTCGTATATTACTGTACAACCTTATTTTTTTCTACAAATTCACCACGTTTCTTATAGAAAACAGACGAGCGGGACACCCCCAAAAGGGGTGTCCCGCTTGCACGGCATTCGCCGGTTGGTTATTTGGCAGCCTTGGCGGCCTTGATGGCCTCGGTGAGCATGGGGGCAACCTTGAAGAGGTCGC